>JAAYSR010000270.1 GCA_012518325.1 Bacillota bacterium | reverse complement strand
GCAACGTCCTTCCCTTTTGCCCGGGAACCAGATCCCGCATGCGCAGCCGCCTAGTGCCGGTATCAGTCACATTGCGGTAGAAGAGATAGAGAGCAACGGCCCGCACCAGAGCTGAAGCGAGAAAGATCAGCCGCATATCCATCACTTCCGCCGCGAATCCCCCCACCAGGGGGCCCACCGCGGTGGCCACTCCCATCATCGTGTTGTAGACGCCCACATAGACACTGCGGTTGTCGTCGGGTGTAACCTCCAAGAGCAGGTTGAAGGCGGCGAGATTGTAGCCTCCCCAGAACACCCCGTTGATTACGTAAATGATAAAGGGAAACCAGGTGCTAGGCGCGATAGCCCACCACAAAGGCAGGGTGATGATACCCAGGCCGGAGACCATCATCACGCTTTTCTGCCCGAAGAAGTCTGCCAAGCGTCCCCAGTAGCGCTGCAAAAGCACCATGGCGGACAGGTTGACCGCGGAAAAAAGCGCCCAGGAACCGGCGGACCCGCCCAGATCCTCGACAAAGTAGACGACAAAGAGCGGGCTGGCAAGATGGATGCCGAAGTTCCAGACAATGGCGCTGATTACATAATTGCGAAAGTCTTTCTGCACTCCGATCTCGCCGGCGAAGGCCTTGACTTTAGCCAGATAGGACTGCTTAGAGTTTGCTTTCTCCTTGGGCGGGGACTGTTCAAAGGCAATCTGGCTGAACAAGTAGACTGAGATAACGCCCAAGATGGTGGTTACGACAAAGATGACCTGGTAGCTGATGGGGAAACTCAAGCGCAGCAGAAAGTTGGCCAAAAGGGTGGCCAGAACTGCACAGGTGTTCAAAACCATGTTGCGATTGGCGTAGTACTGGCCCCTGATTGATTTGGGGATCAAATCTGCCTGCAAAGCGGTCCAGGCAGGCACGCCGAGGTTTGCCGCAATAATGCGGAAAGTCGCGAGGAGAATCACAATGGGCACTCGTCGCTCCGGTGCAGCAAAAAAGGGCAAAAGGGCCATAACCAGCCAGGAGGAACGGTTCAAGATCCCCCCGATGATCGGGAGGATCCTTTTGTCCTTCTGCCGTTCCGTAAACAGAGCGGCAGGAATCTGCAAAATGTTGCCCATGAAGTTGGGAAAGGCATTGAGCATGCCGATTTGGGAAGGGGTTGCCCCTAAAGCCAATGCGAACAGGCCTAAATACGGGGCTGCCAGATTGTCGGCAGCCACCGCAAAGGCCCCTTCCACAGTGTTTAGTTTCATCGCTTGCTTGGTGTCTTTCGACACTGTTGTTCCACGGAACAAGGCGACTCTCCCCTAGCCGATTTCTGGATAAAGCGGATGTTTCTTGGCAAGTTCAGCCACTTGCTCACGGATGGACGAATAGTCTGTACGGTCGTGTTCTAAGGTTTGAGCGATCAGATCGCCGATGATTCTCATCTCTTCTACTCCCATTCCCCTCGTAGTCAAAGCAGGGGTGCCGATGCGAATGCCGCTGGTGACAAAGGGACTCTCGGTCTCAAAGGGGATGGTGTTCTTGTTAACGGTAATGCCTACGCTGTCCAGCTTTGCCTCTGCGTCTTTGCCGGTCCAGCCCTTAGCCTTCACATTGACCAGGAGGAGATGGTTGTCTGTGCCGCCGGATACCAAGGGGAAGCCATGGCCTTGCAGTGTTTCGGCAAGGGCCTGGGCATTATCCACCACATGCTTCTGGTATTCCTTAAACTCAGGCTGCAGGGCCTCACGGAATGCCACAGCCTTCGCAGCGATAATGTGCATCAAAGGACCGCCCTGAATACCTGGGAAAATAGCTTTGTCAATATCTTTGGCATGCTCTTTAGCAGTAAGGATCATGCCGCCCCTGGGGCCCCTCAGAGTCTTGTGGGTTGTGGTAGTCACAAAGTCAGCGTAAGGAACTGGGCTCGGATGCAGTCCTGCAGCCACCAGGCCTGCGATATGGGCCATGTCTACCATAAACAAGGCGTTAACCTCGTCGGCAATTTCCCGGAACTTGGCAAAGTCAATGATCCTGGGATAGGCAGAGGCGCCGGCAATGATCAGCTTGGGACGGTGCTTCAGGGCCATATCCCTGACCATGTCATAGTCAATGCGTTCGTCTTCTTTACGCACACCGTAATGCACTACGTTGAACCATTTGCCCGACTGGTTCACGGGGCTGCCGTGGGTGAGGTGTCCGCCATGGGTGAGGTCCATGCCAAGAATTGTGTCCCCTGGCTGGAGAGCTGCGAAAAATACTGCCTGGTTGGCCTGGGAGCCAGAGTTAGGCTGTACATTGGCATGGTCTGCGCCAAAGAGCTCTTTGGCCCGGTCCCGAGCCAGGTTTTCTGCCACGTCCACAAATTCGCAGCCGCCGTAATAACGTCTACCAGGATAGCCTTCCGCATACTTATTGGTGAGCTGACTTCCCATTGCCTCCAAAACAGCCAGACTCACAAAGTTCTCAGAAGCAATCAGCTCCAGGTTGTTGTTTTGGCGCCTGGTTTCGTCTTTGATCACCTGCATAATTTGTTGATCGGTCTTGCTCAAGTGTTCAAACATGTCGTCGCCTCTTTCGTCATGAAATTATTTATCGTGAAACGGAGTGATTCTATGACTACAGAACTCAGGGCTGTTCTGACTATGGCTTTGCTCCGCCTCATTGCGGGAACGATTGAGATCAGCGCGGGCCTGCTCATGCTCAAGTTTGGACGGGTGCAGACCGCTTTAAAAATCAACTCTGTCCTTGGGCTCATCGGGCCCATTATTCTCACCCTCGTCGGCACCGTCGGACTGATCGGGCTCAGCAGCCAACTGTCCTGGTCCAGGCTGACACTGACGGCACTAGGGGTGCTTTTGATCTTTTTAGGAACGAGATAGCCTAGGGATAGATGCGGTTGATCAGCCGCGCAAAGGGAACTGCCTCCCTGAGGTGGGGCAGACCGCAAATCCAGGATACGGTGCGCTCCAGGCCCAAGCCAAAGCCGGAATGGGGCACAGTGCCGTACCGCCTGAGATCGACATACCATTCATAGTGTTCTTCTGGCAGATTATGCTCTTTAATCCTCTGCCGAATCAAGTCCAGATCGTGGATCCTCTCTCCGCCCCCGATAATTTCCCCATAGCCCTCCGGGGCCAAAAGGTCGCTGCCCAGAACAACTTCAGGCCGCTCAGGATCCGGCTGCATATAGAAGGCTTTAATCTCCGTCGGATAACGATGGACAAAGACCGGGCGATCAAACTGGCTGGCAATAATGGTTTCATCGCCGCCGCCGAAATCGTCGCCCCACTTAAAGTCCACTCCGTTTTCTTGCAGAATCTTCACTGCTTCATCATAGGAGATCCTTGGGAAGGGTGCGACAATGGCTTCCAGCTTACTGATGTCACGCTCGATAATCTCCAGCTCTTTGCGGCGATTCTGCAAAACCTGCTGCACAAGATAACAGACGTATTCTTCCTGCAGATCCATGTTCCCGTCCATATCTAAAAAGGCCACTTCAGGCTCGATCATCCAAAACTCCATCAGATGACGGCGGGTCTTGGACTTTTCCGCTCTAAAGGTAGGCCCAAAACAATAGACCTTGCCGAAGGCCATAGCCGCGGCTTCCATATAAAGCTGGCCGCTTTGGGACAGGTAAGCTTTGTCGTCGAAGTAATCGGTTTCAAAAAGGGTCGATGTGCCCTCCACGGAAGCGGGAGTCAAAATCGGCGCGTCAATCAGCACAAAATCCCGCTCATCGAAAAACCGCCTCGTAGCCTTAATGAGCTCGTCGCGGATCAGCATAATGGCATGCTGCTTCTGGCTCCTCAGCCAGAGATGCCTGCGATCCATCAAATACTCTACCCCGTGTTCTTTAGGGGTGATCGGATAATCCTCAGCAATCTGGATAATCTCCAGGTCGGTGATGGAAAGTTCATAGCCGCTTAGTGACCTTGGTTCTTCCCGGACAACGCCCCGCACGACCAGGGATGATTCTTGGGTGAGAGTCTTGGCTGCGGCAAAGATCTCTTCAGAGACCTCAGACTTTACGAGCACGCCCTGGATCATATCGGTGCCGTCCCGGATGATCAAAAACTGGATTTTCCCGCTAGACCGCTTATTATAAAGCCAACCTCTGATTTCTACTTCTTTGCCTACGTGTTCGCCTATGTGTTTGAGATACACATGTTCCATCCGTTTTCCTCCCACTCTATGTATTTTTCAGCTCGTTATACAGCCCTTGCAGAATCAGGGCATCCTCTTCCAGAATCGGGCTCTCGCAGGTGAGCCAGCCTGCCGCTTCAAAATCGATTAAAGCCCGCAGTACATCTTCATACTTGAGCTCCGTCTCTTCCAGGGGCAGATGCCTTTTTTCCCCCTTAGGTCCGTATTCAATACCTGACAGATGAATATGCATTTCCTTCAGGGCCTGTTCCCCAAGTTTGTCCCGGATCAGCTGCAAAGTGCCGGCAAAATGCTCATAGCTGTTGTACTCCCCCAGGCTTCTGGCAAACAGGTGCGAAAAGTCAACACAGGGATAGACTCCCGGAACTTCCTCTCCCAGGCGCACCAGTTCCTCCAAGGTGCCGAACTGGGAAGGTCCGCCAGTGGTCTCAGGGCTGAGGCGGATATCAATGCCTTCTTCCTCCAGCCTGGCCAGCATCTCTTCCATGTGCTCTTTCACACGGATAAAGACCCCGGCGGGATCGTCGTCATGGTAGTAGGCTGCATGAAAGGTGACGCTTCTGGCCCCCGCCCAGGCCCCGGCCCTGGCTGCCTGAATAATGCGGTCCTTGCTGGCTGCAATCTTCTCGGGCTCAGCCGAGTTCAGGTTCACATAATAGGGGGCATGGACAGTGAGGGAAATATCATGCTTTTCGGCCAGTTCCCTAATTTCTTTCGCTGTGGACTCGCCCATTTTGACGCCCCTGACAAACTCTATTTCCATATGCCTCAGGCCCAGTTCCGCCAGGCGCTTGACGGCATTGGCAGTGCTTCTCGGCTTAGTGGATGCAGGGATGCCTGCGGTGCCTATCCGGAGTTTACCCATCTTGCCCCGGAATCAGGATTTTCTTCTTGGGGATCTCCAGTTTAGGCTCGTCGGCATCTTCCTCTTCGTCCTCATCCCTGAGATCCAGCACTGCAGCCAGAGCGTCGTTTACCTGCATCATCAATCCGCTAAAGGCGAACTCTGCCTC
>JAAYSR010000269.1 GCA_012518325.1 Bacillota bacterium | reverse complement strand
TCGTTTCTAGACGTTTCAGTTCACGTTCGGTGGGATCGAAAAAATCCTTGATTCGCTTGAGCACATCAATACCTCCCGGCTCTATTGTACTAACCCTTGCTGCCCGCGTCAATTAACGCCCACAGTCCCCCTGTTACCAGTGAATGTCCGCCGAGCAGGACAGGTATGGGCGCTTCCAGTGCAGCTGCGGTAAACTCCTTCAACAGTGGATGAGAAATCAAGTCCACTTCGCCGAGATCCGACGCAAAGCGGTCGGCCGCTTTCAGTTTCCAGCCGAAGTGCTCAAAGAGCACTCTAGTGTCCAATACCGCTCCCAACGCAATTTCTGCCAGGAAATCAAAGAAACCCTTGAAGCCCAGACTGTCTATGAGCCGACCCATGAGGGCCTTCACTTCACCCCTAACATCCCTGCCCAAGGCCTTCATGCCCCTTTCCTCGGAGTAAAGGCGCAGGCGGCAGCGTGTATTGGCGTCTAAGTACTGAAAAAAGTTTGAGCCAACCCGGCCGTAGATAACCAGCTCTCCGTTGGGATTGCCCACCAGCTCTTTAATGGCTAGGTAGCGCCGGGCGTCCCAATTCAAACCTTGCACAGCTCTGCGGGTATGAGGTCCCGTATCCGGGTGCACCGACATAATCATAATATCTGCCGGGGTGTCCACATCGAAGTTCAAGCCCAGAGTGCGCTGGACCGGCACCCAGCGTAAACCGGCCTCGTTGCAGAGGGCAAGAGCCAGCGTATTGTCAATCGGCGGCAGAGTGATCTGCCCAAGGGCACGACCGGGTGTAAATCCCACTATATCGGCAGAATAGAAATTATTGGCTAGCAAAATACCTTCGTTCTGCTCCAGAATCTCACGGAGATACGCAAATTCCCCAGAAGAAATCAGGGGAGCGGATGCTCCCCCCATATACAACACTTTTTCCAAACGGTACGACTGGACCACATCCTGTAAACGTTGGCCAAAATGGAAGGGTTCCCCGAGTTCTTCATCTACCACTGCTTCAACTGCGGCAGACTCAAGTTTCGCCGCCAGTTCCGGATAGGATGTGACTACTGCAATGTTCTCAAGACCGCCCTCTCGGGCGCGTTCTACAAGATCCAACACCATCGCCTGGCGGACCACCTGCATCTGTGCTTCCAACACACTGTAGATCGGCCCGCCTTCAAATATTACTAGACTGACTGCCTCTGCCATTTTAGTATTCAGACTCAATCAAGCCGTAGTTGCCGTCGCGACGTTTGTAGACCACACTTACATCTCCACTGTCCACGTCCCGGAAGACGAAGAAGTCATGGCCGAGAAGTTCCATCTGCATGACGGCTTCTTCCACATCCATAGGCTTGAGGGCAAATCGCTTTGTCCTGACAATACGGGGTGCTGCCTCGTCCGGCCCTTCCTGGGGAGATGCCTGAACCTCAGCCAATTTCGGCCCCTGGGCCCTGCGGCCGAGTTTGCTACGGTACTTGTTGAACTGCCGTTCAATACGATCCACAGCGTTGTCAATTGAGGTGTACATGTCACCTGTCTTGCCTTCTCCCCTAAGAAGAACGCCTGACAGGTTCATGGTCACTTCAGCAATGTGAATGCCCCGTTCAGTTCTGAGCATTACTTCTGCCGAGTAATTCTTGTTATCATTGAGGTATTTTTCGAGTTTGGCAGCCTTCTTTTCCACATAACTCCGCAGCGCCTCAGTAATCTCCAGATTCTTTCCCGTCATATTGATTCTAATGGTGGCCATATTATCAACTCCTTCAATGATACGCCTCGTTTGTACCTAATATTTCCCATACACCCCAAAAATCCTCCCCGCTAGAAAAAAATGGACTGAGTTTACACCCAGTCCTCTTCAGGTCAGATTTTCACTACATTGGAAGCTTGTGGTCCCCTATCGCCTTCAGTAATCTCGAACTCGACACTTTCGCCTTCTTGGAGCGTCTTGAACCCTTCTTGCTGGATTGCTGAAAAGTGCACGAACACATCTCCCTGTCCATCATCACGTTCAATGAATCCATAACCCTTTTCAGCATTAAACCACTTTACCTTGCCTAACATTAGCAAACATTCCTCCTAAGTTTGAAACTCCGGCCACAAACTTCCGGTAACTAAACCTTAACATAATATACAGGACATTGTCAAGGTTTGGAAAAGTCTAAGCTAGGGCTCCTTCTTTCCGTAGGCCCTTTCTGCCAGCCTAATCTGGGCCTTCTTTGTCCTTACTCTCTGCTTCGCCTCTAAGTACCGGCTCAAAGAAGCCTCATTGCGGCGCTCCTGCTCCTCCAGGGCTTCCAGCACCGGCAGCAGGTTAGAAACTGCACTTTCTAAAGCCGCTATCTCCTCTTGATAATAAGGGGGAGCTGCCAGTCTTAACTGCGGCAGCGAAAAATGAGACAAGGCAAAGTGGTCAGCCAGCTGATCCTGAAGAGACCTGATGCGTTGTTCATACTCTCCGGCCTGTTTGAGCAGCCCCTCCTTTTCTTTGAGAATCTCTAAGAGGCGATCCAAATGACCATCATGGATCAACTTCTGCTCCCCGGAGCCCACTTCTTCAATCTTGTTGTATAATTGCAGTTGCTCATCATAGGCCGCGGCAAGTTCGCAGAGCTTCTCCCTGATTTCTCTCATTTGGTCTGCTCCACCACCTGCTCCCAGGTATCCCGAAGCTCTGTCAGCATATGCAGCGCATTGTCAACAATGGCCGGATCCTTCTTGATGTTAGCCTCAACTAGAAGATCATGAATGTATAGATACAACCTCTCCAGGTTGCCGGCCAATTCTCCCGCATCATGATCAAGCGAAAGCATCAGCTCGTTGACAATATCCTGAGCACGAATCAGCTTGGCGTTGGCCTCTTCAAGGTTCCCTGCAGCCATAAAGTCCTGTGACTGACGGGCAAAACGAATAGCTCCGTCAAACAGCATAATCAGCAGCTCCCCTGGGGATGCCGTTGTAACCTGGGTTTGTCTGTACATCTGATAAGCATGTACACTCATTGAAATACCTCCTTATGCTCGCTCATCGATCAGCAGCCCGATCATCTCCCTGATGCGGGCGACCGTATCCAGTACCTCTTCTGGAGGAATTTCCTTGATCACTTCATCTGTCAAAACGTTTACCACTCTGACCATCAAGCGCTGGGTATCTTCATGAACGGCAAAACGCAATGCACGATTGATATGCTCCATGTCATTGTTGATGCTTTCAACCGCAGATTCAACTTCGAGCCGACTTGGTTCTTCCTTTAGCGTTTCTTCTTTCCACAGCTGTTCCAGGTCTGCGTCCCGTTCCACCCGGGGAACACGCTGAAGACTTGCAGGATCGGAAATAACCCTGGCCGTCGACTCCGTCCGAACTAAATCCGATGTCGCCTGTACTCTGATACTCATATTCTCCCTCCTAACCGTTGCGGGGTTTTGATTCCCGGATAGTTTTCTCTAGCACACTCAGGTCAATCTGTCTCTTCAGTGCCGCCCTTTGGTTTTCTGCCTGAATATCTTCGTAAACCTCGTGGCGGTGGACCATGATTTCCCGCGGTGCATCAATTCCAATTTTCACCTGGTCCCCCCGGACATCCACAACTACGATGCGGATGTTGTCGCCGATCATAATACTTTGATCTACCTTCCGTGTAAGTACCAACATGGCTGTCCCTCCCTGGACCATATTCTTCCCGAACCAGTCTGGAATTAGACCGACTCTTGCAGATTCTCCCGGTCCGTTTGCGCCTGCACCGCCTCGCTCTGCTTCTGCAGCAGATATGCATTTTTGTGCATTTCTGCGAT
>JAAYSR010000268.1 GCA_012518325.1 Bacillota bacterium | reverse complement strand
CAGTATTCTACGTCTGGGGAGAGAAACCATGAGAATTCAGATGGAAAAAGTAATGCATGCAGTGTTTTTCTTGGCCGCCCTGGTATCAATATTGGCAGTTGCGCTTATCTGCATTTTCTTATTTGCCAATGGACTGCCGGCGATGGGGGAGATTGGATTCCGTGACTTTCTCCTCGGTCGTCTTTGGGCGCCGATGGACTTGCCGCAGTCATTTGGGATCTTCCCAATGATTGTAGGAAGCATTTATGTCACAGCAGGTGCCATTCTGATCGGTGTGCCCATAGGGGTTTTAACCGCCATTTTTTTGTCCCAGTATTGTCCAGCGAGTTTATATCGGGTGGTAAAGCCAGCGATTCAGCTTTTGGCGGGGATTCCATCAGTGGTCTACGGGTTTTTTGGTTTAATGGTAATTGTCCCCTTTGTCAGAAACTATCTGGGCGGTTCGGGGTATAGCATTCTGTCTGCGTCTATTTTGCTGGGTATCATGATCCTGCCGACCATTATCGGGGTCAGTGAATCTGCTATCCGAACGGTACCGAGAGAATACTATGAAGGGGCCGTGGCCCTTGGGGCAACCCACGAACGGGCGGTGTTTGCAACAGTAGTCCCTGCAGCTAAATCAGGCATCCTTGCCTCTGTTATTTTAGGCGTGGGGCGTGCTATTGGCGAAACTATGGCGGTGGTCATGGTCGCAGGCAACCAGGCTAGGGTTCCTTCCAGTATACTGCAAGGTGTACGGACACTGACTACTAACGTGGTGTTGGAAATGGGCTATGCCTTTGGCTTGCATCGTGGCTCTTTAATTGCCACTGGTGTAGTTCTGTTTGTGTTCATTCTCATCATTAACCTGCTTTTTTCAGTGATTAAGAGGAGGACTAGCCATGGGAACTAAATCCAAGCCTGCACTAGCTGCTATACGCCGTCACCCCTTCTCTTTTCTAGTCAAGTTGTCCGTGATTGTCGCATCCCTACTTACCCTCGGCGCGCTGCTTTTTCTGCTATCCTATATCATCATCCGCGGAGTGCCTCATCTCAAACTATCTTTATTTGCCTGGGACTATGACAGCACTAACGTTTCACTCATGCCGGCCCTAATTAACACCCTTATTGTCATTGGAATTTCCTTGGTTGTGACAGTTCCCCTAGGAGTGTTTTCTGCCATTTACCTGTCTGAGTATGCCAAGAAGGGAAACAAAATGGTAGAAGTTGTTCGCATCACGGCAGAGACGCTCTCTGGTATTCCCTCCATTGTATACGGCCTGTTCGGCATGTTGTTTTTTGTCATCTATTTAGGCTGGGGTTATTCGATCATCGCTGGGTCTATGACCTTGTCGATCATGATTTTGCCTCTGATCATGCGAACTGCAGAAGAGGCCCTCTTATCGATTCCGGGCAGTTTTCGGGAGGCTAGTCTTGCCCTGGGCGCTGGCAAACTGCGCACAGTCTTTCGCATAGTCTTGCCTGCCGCAATACCAGGGATACTGTCGGGTGTCATCCTAGGTATTGGCCGTATAGTGGGAGAGACCGCCGCTTTGATTTATACTGCCGGAACCGTGCCAAAAGTTGCCCAAAGTCTTTCGTCTTCAGGGAGAACATTAGCCATTCATTTATACACTCTTTCGTCGGAGGGGTTTAACACGGACGAGGCGTTTGCCACGGCTGTTGTGCTTTTAGTGATTGTGCTTATGATTAATGGCCTGTCAGCGGGTCTGGCTAGACGTTTTGGAAAGGACAGCTAATATGGAGAAGATCAATGTTTCCAATCTGAACTTGTACTATGGTGACTTCCAGGCATTGAAAAATGTCAGCCTGGCGATTCGGGAGAATGAAATCACTGCATTTATCGGCCCTTCGGGTTGCGGAAAGTCTACCATGATTAAGACCCTAAATAGAATGAACGATTTGGTCGAAGGCTGCAGAATTGAAGGAGAAGTGCACCTTGATGGCAAAAACATCCAAGGGCTGGATGTCAACTTGCTGCGCAAGAGGGTGGGCATGGTGTTTCAAAAACCAAACCCCTTTCCCATGTCAGTCTATGACAATATTGCCTACGGACCCCGCACACATGGTGTTCGCAGCAAGGCGAAACTTGACGATATAGTGGAAAAATCCCTGCGGGATGCTGCCATCTGGGACGAGCTGAAAGATCGCCTCAAGAAAAGTGCATTGGGCCTTTCCGGCGGCCAGCAGCAGCGTATCTGCATAGCCAGGGCTCTTGCTGTCCGTCCCGAGGTCTTATTAATGGACGAGCCGACTTCCGCTTTGGATCCCATTTCTACTGCCAAAATTGAGGAATTGATCTCGACGCTGAAAGACAAGTACACGATCGTGATCGTGACCCACAACATGCAGCAAGCGGTGCGAATTTCCGATCGTACAGCTTTTTTCCTGCATGGGGAAATCATTGAGTATGGACAGACTGAACAGCTTTTCTCGCTGCCCCAGGATCAGCGCACCGAAGATTATATAACCGGGAGGTTTGGCTAATGCGCAGAGGATTTGATGCACAGCTGGAGCAGTTGAACAATGAGCTGATTGTGATGGGCTCTTTGATTGAAACTGCTATTGCCATGACGATCAAAGCACTTATTGATCAGGATAAAGAACATGCCCAAAAGACAATTGACTTTGACGAACAGATTGACCAGAAGGAAAAGGATATTGAAGCACTTTGCCTGAAGTTGATTTTGCAGCAGCAGCCTGTAGCTAGGGATCTGAGAACAGTGTCAGCTGCCTTAAAAATGATCACCGATATGGAAAGAATAGGTGACCAGGCAGCAGACATTTCAGAAATTGCCCTCCTCCTGGCTGACACTCCGTATATCAAGAAACTGGAGCACATTAGCCTCATGGCGGAAGAAACTGCAAAAATGGTGACAGAAGCGGTAGATGCCTATGTGCGGGGAGACTTGGATAAGGCCCGGACTGTCATTGAAAATGATGATATTGTGGATGATTACTTTGATGCTGTCAAGGAAGATCTGATCGGTATGATTTCTCAAGACGTCCGTAACGGGAGCCAGGCTCTGGATCTGCTCATGATTGCCAAGTATTTTGAACGTATAGGAGACCATGCTGTAAACATTGCAGAGTGGGTGGAGTTTTCTATTACAGGAGTTCATCGGCGAAGTTCGTAGAATTGAGGCGGTGGAATAATGAGCTTAATTTACTATGTTGAAGATGATGAATCCATTCGCACGGCAGTAATATATGCTCTCACGGCAACCGGATTTGGGGTCGAGGGATTTGCCAGCGGCGCTCAGTTTTGGCAAGCAATGGCCAAGCAAAAGCCTGATCTTATTCTTCTGGACATAATGCTTCCCGGCGAAGATGGACTGCAGATTTTAAAGAAGATTCGTTCTCAGGCTGATACCGCGACACTGCCTGTGATTCTGCTCACGGCCAAGGGAAGAGAGTTCGAGAAAGTAATCGGACTGGACAGCGGTGCCGATGACTATATGGCTAAGCCTTTTGGGGTCATGGAACTGATTTCTCGAATTAAGGCTCGATTACGCAGGGCATCTCCCACCGATGGCGAGCAGGTGCTGACCAGCGGCGGACTTACCATTGATTTGCTGCAGCATGTCGTTAGAGTTGACGGTGAAGAAGTGGATTTTGCCCTCAAAGAATTTGGGGTGCTCCATACCCTGATGAAGAGCAAGGGCAGGGTGTTTACCCGCGATGAATTGCTTAGTCTGGTCTGGGGCTATGACAGTGATGTTGAAACTAGGACAGTGGATGTCCATATAGGTAACATCAGGCAAAAATTGGGGGATTACGGAAGCTGTATTAAGACGATCCGGGGGCTTGGCTATAAATTTGTGGAAAAAGGAGAGCAGTCATGAAAGAGACCATTTTAAGCAGAATGGTGATCTTGACACTTATTGCTGTCTTGATCTCTTCTGTTGCTTCTGTGATCGTTGTCTATAACGCCCATCTGGACAGGACAAGTTTAGAACTGCGTGCTGATGCCGAGTTTATCATGGCTTTAGTTGAAGAAAATTCACCTGTTCTGCGACTCATGAAGTTGGAGGCACTGCAGCGCAATGATCATACTCGGCTTACTATTATAGCACCCGACGGCCGGGTGCTTTATGACAATTGGGCAAATGCTTCTGAGATGGAAAACCACGCTGACCGCAAAGAAGTTGTACTGGCCCTTGAGCAAGGTGAGGCAGAGGTAGGCAGGCTGTCTGCAACTTTAGATAGGCACATCCTGTATTTTGCCCTGTTAATGGATGACGGCAATGTGGTGCGCTTTGCTAAGGAAACAGAGAGTATTCCATCTACCCTCTACCAAATGCTGTCGTTAATTGTCCTGCTCATTATTGGCATAACCTTAGTCGCATTTTGGCTTGGCGATAGGATGGCTAATGCTATTATCACTCCAATCAATGGGTTAAATCTTGATGACCCATTGGGAAATGACGTGTATGCTGAACTCTCCCCACTTCTGCTTAGAATCAACAGTCAGAACAAAGGTTTAAGAAAGCACATGGTTGAACTGCAGAGGCAGCAGGAGCGTTTTCAGACCATTACGACCTATTTAGCGGAGGGCCTGATTCTCTTAGATCACTCAGCCAGGATCGTCTACATGAACTCGAGTGCGCACAGCATCCTAGGCAGTCCGGGAAGTGAGATATCAGAATTTATCGGTAGGAGCCTGTTGACATTTAATCGCGATCCCGAGCTGCGTAGGTCAGTAGAACAAGGATTGGGCGGATACACTGACCAAAGTATGCTGACCATTGGGGGAAAGCATTACGAGCTTCTCGTCAGCCCGATTGCGGGCGAGCATGAAAAAACGCAGGGTGTAATTATCATCTTGGTTGATGTTACAGAAAAACAGGAGTCGGAACGTATGCGCAAGGAGTTTTCCGCTAACGTCTCCCACGAACTTAGGACACCTTTGACGGCCATATCCAGTCTTGCCGAAGTTTTAAAAAATGATCTGGTAAGTCCAGCAGATGTGCCTGAGTTTGCAGGGAGGATTCATGATGAGGCTCAGCGCCTTTCTAAACTGGTAGATGACATTTTAAAGCTCTCCCGCCTTGACGAACGGGTTGATATGGCAGAGAAGGAAAAGGTGGATCTATACCATTTGATCAAGGAAGTCAAAGCAAGATTGGAGCCCTTGGCTGCAGCGAAGAATGTTGAGTTTGTGCTTGCTGGCCAATCAGCTGAAGTTATGGGTGACCCCGGCATACTCTTTGAAATGATCTATAACCTATGTGACAATGCCATTAAGTACAGCGGGGAGGATGGCGGGAAGGTGGAGGTCAGCTGCCTGCGGGAAGGGGACAAGGTTGTTCTTAAAGTTGCCGATAATGGCCAGGGAATTCCTGCCCAACACCATGAACGGATTTTTGAACGGTTCTACCGAGTGGACAAGAGTCACTCTCGAGCGACTGGCGGAACAGGCTTAGGCCTGGCCATTGTCAAGCACGCAGCAGCCTACCACGGGGCAAGTATACATTTACAGAGCCAGGAAGGAGTCGGCACAACGATTACGCTCGAGTTTTGAGTGCTTAACGGAGGGAGAAGAAACGTCCAACGCACATTGGGCGTTTTTTCTATTTAATTTTTGAACTAAGGGAGGAAGGCTTGGTCCATTTAGTAACAATCGTGTCAACAACAAAACTCAAAGGAGTGTTGACATGGTTAGAACAGGCAGTATGTTGCTTGCGGTTGTAGTTTTGATTTTGAGCCTTAGTTT
>JAAYSR010000050.1 GCA_012518325.1 Bacillota bacterium | reverse complement strand
CCCAGGGGTTCCCGCAGCATCCTGCGTGTATACGAGTTATCAGAATCGTAGGAAAGTATATGCTGAAACAGGAAGAGAACTGCTAATTGGAGAAAGATTCGAAATGAGGGCAGAATCCATGATTGCAAGCTATATGAAGGAAATATATCAAAAATTTCATCAAAACCCGGAACCTCCTTTTCAGGAAATCTGGACGAGCGAGCTGATTGCGCAGGAGCTCATCCGCTTAGGTTTTGAAGTTAAAACAGGCATAGGCCGCACCGGTGTGGTGGGTGTGCTGCACGGCAGCGCTCCCGGGCCGCATATTGCGTTCCGCAGTGATATGGATGCCCTCCCTATTGAAGAAAACACCAGTGTTTCCTACGCTTCGAAGAACGCGGGGATGATGCACGCTTGCGGCCATGACAGCCACATGGCCGTCCTGCTGGCCTGCTGCCAGTATGCAGCCGGGCTCAAGAATGAACTGAAGGGAACTGTGCAGGTCGTCTTTCAGCCCGCAGAGGAAATTGTCGAGGGTGCAAAAGCTATGCTCGCGGAGGGCCTGTTTTCTGACAAGAAGCCCGATTACATGTTTGCCCTCCACAATTGGCCCCATATCCCCGTTGGCAGCGTTGGGATCCAGGCCGGGCCCCTGACAGCCTACTCAGGGCGTTTTGAAGCAGTGTTCAAAGGGGTGGGGGGCCACGGAGCCTTTCCCCACAAGGCTAAGGACCCCATTGCCATGGCCACCTCTGCCGTCCAGTCTGCCTACACCCTTGTACAGAGATACAGCAATCCCCAAGGGGCCAGGGTGATGTCTGTGGGCTCAATCAGAGGCGGTTCCAGTTTCAATGTGATTCCGGATCGGGTTACGATTGAGGGAACTGTTCGGGCATTGCAGCGCAGTGAACAGGAGAAAATGGTGGAATTGCTGCATCAGGCCTTCGGAGCTGCTGCCAGGCTCTATGCAGGGAGCTATGAACTCCTCTATGAAGAAGGAGTGCCTGCAGTAGTCAATGACAGGGAACTGGCCAGGCAGCTGGTTGAAATGTTAGGGAAGTCCCGTCCCGAACTGTCGGTTCTCACCAGCGACCTGGCAAGCTTGATCGGGGAAGATGTAGCCTACTTCTTCAATCTGGTCCCCGGCGTACTCATTTTCATAGGATCAGGTCAGGAGGAAGGCATAAATGAGCTGCACCATCCAGAATATCTGGTGCCCGAACAGACTTTGCATGTGGGTCTGAAGGTTTTGAGCAGCATTGTTGATCATTTTTGCAGGAACTAAAAGGGGGACGCAGTTAGATGTCTCGGACCATTGGCATCATTGGGCCCGCTGACTTGGTGGAAAGGGCCATGGAATTGATGAAATCCTATCCGCGCCTAAGTCCTTTGGGCCTGCCCTATGCAACTGAGCAGGACACCATGGCGGTTGTAAGAGAGCATGTTGAAGCAGTTGATGCGTTTCTTTTTACCGGATACGTACCCTACAGGCTGGCCCGGAGCCAAGGTTTGAGCAAACCCCTCTTTTACTTTTCCATCGCGGGAGCCAGCCTCAGCAAGTCCCTTTTCCACCTGCATGTCTATGACAGGGCAGATCTGTCCCGCGTCTCCATTGACACAATTTCCCGGGGAGAAGTGGAGGAGATGTACCATGAACTGGGACTGGACGCCTCGGGAGTATACATCAATCGGACCCCCCTGGAACGTTTCTGTGCAGAAGATTACTTCCAGTTCCACCTCCGCCTTCATCAGGGAGGCAAAACCAGCGGGGCTGTCACTTCCATGAACTCCGTGGCAGAGCGTTTGAAAGGCTGCGGCGTCCCTGTCCAGAAGCTGACGCCGACACCACAGGGCATGCGGCATACACTCAGGCTGATGACGACATTCTTTGAGGGTGAAGAAGCCCGGGGCAAACAGCTGGTTTACCTTCTTGTGCAGCCTTTGAAGCCCGGAGAGCTGGACACCGAACTTTGGAATGATACCGCCCGCTGGTTTGAGAAGGAGAATAAGCGTCTCCAGGCCTCTGTTCTGTGGAATTCCCACGAAATCATAGCTTTAATTGATCAGCGTGTCTTTGATCGATATACTGATCGGGAACAGGCGATCCCTCTCATTCAGGATCTGCGCAAGCGGGTAGAAATGCCACTTGTAGTCGGCATCGGCATGGGCGACACCATGCTGGACGCTGAAGAAAACGCCAGAGCGTCCCTGAAGCTCTCCCGCCAGAACGGAGCAAAAAAGACCTTTATCATTAACCAGAACAAAGAGGTCGTGGAGGCGATGACGGCCGACGGGATCTCAGATCCCAGTTTCCGCCTGATGTCTACAGACGCCCATCTGGTGAGGCTCGCCCAGCGGACCAATCTCAGTGTCAAAACATTGTCGAAAGTCAAGCATATCTGTGCCGACAGCGGAACCAATGTCATCTCTTCCAAGACCATCGAAGACGGTCTGGGCATCACGTTGCGCTCAGCCAATCGTATTCTCACCAAACTGGTGGAGGCAGGCGTGGCTGTGCCTAAAGGCTACGAAGATCCGGTGGGCAGAGGGCGGCCCCGGGTTTTGTACTCCATTGATTTCAATCAGGTGCAGGGATTGTCCAGGGCGATGGAGTAAAACCAAAGAGAGTACAATTTGTGGGAGTTGTGATACGTGGACCAGTGTTGCACCATTGACAGGATAGAGCTGTATGAAATTGCGATTCCTTTTCGGATTCCCTTCGAAATCAGCGGGGGAGTCTCCCATTACCGGCGTTCGATTGTAGTGAAGCTGACAGATAAGGACGGCTGCAGCGGCTATGGCGAAGCTGCCCCCTTTGAACAGCCGTTTTATTCTTCTGAAATTGTAGATACCACAGTTGTAGTGCTGGAGAAGGTTTTGATCCCGAGAATCTTGGGCCGCAGCTTCTCTTCAGTGGAAGAGCTGAATCTTGCCCTGAACGAAGGCATTAGGGGCAACCATTTTGCCAAAGCGTCCCTGGAAACCGCTTACTGGGATCTCCTCGCGCAGCGGAACCAGAAGACCTTTGTATCCCTGATCAAGGAAATGCTGGCAGCCATGGGCGTTGCGCCGGAGTTTCTGGTAGAAAGGGATGTGATCGAGTCGGGAGTATCCATCGGCATACCTAAGAACCTTGACTTAGGCATTCTGCAGGAGCAGGCCGCAGAGTTTGCTGCCGAAGGTTACAGGCGGGTGAAGATCAAAATCAGGCCGGGCTGGGATGTGCAGCCGGCCAAGGCGGTGCGGCGCCAGATCGGCGATGACTTCCCCTTCTGGCTGGATGGAAATGGAGCGTATAACCTGCCTGAGCATGCAGGCGTATTTCAGGCGTTGGATGAAGTGGGCTGCCTGTTCTATGAACAGCCCTTGGCCCATAACGACTTGTGGCAGCACAGCAAACTGAGCCGTTTGGTGGAAACGCCTGTCTGTCTAGATGAAAGCCTGGAGAGTTTCAGCTTGGCACAGTCCGCAGTAGAGATGAAGGCTGCGGCGGTGTGGAACATTAAACTCCAGCGGGTGGGCGGCCTGTGGGAAGCGCTGCAAATCTATAAGCTGGCTATGGAGCAAGGAATTAAGATCTGGGGAGGCACAATGCCCGAAAGCGGGCTGGGGGCCATGCCCATGATCGCCTTTGCCAGCCTGAGCGGCTTTGCCTATCCCTCTGACATAGAGCCCAGTTCTCGCTGGTACGAGGCGGGACAGGATTTAATTGAGCTGCATATGGACGAAGCAGGCTGTATCAAAGTGCCCCAGTGCTTTGGGACCGGATTCGACGGAAGCAGGCTAAAGGAGATTGGCAAGCGCATTGCTGAGTTTAGGTAAGGGAGTTCACCCTGGCAGAAGCCGGGGTGTTTTTGTTTGTCCACAAGGGAAATTGCGCCCCGGGCAGAAAAGGTAGGAAACGATGTGGAAAAGAGGGGGAGCATGCCTAACTTAGAGTACATGCGAGAAATCTATGAGACGCTGCATCGGCATCCCGAACTGTCTGAACAGGAGTACCGGACAGCTGATTTGATAGCGAAAGAGCTTGAGTATCTAGGGTTTGCTGTACGTCGAAACATAGGCGGAACAGGTGTGGTGGGCGTCTTAGAATTTGACGGTCCAGGCCGGATCCTCGCCCTGCGCTGTGACATGGATGCCCTGCCTGTCCAGGAGGAGAGCGGCGTTGCCTTTGCGTCGCAGAATCCAGGTGTAATGCACGCCTGCGGCCATGACAGCCATATGGCAACTGTCCTGGGCGTCTGCCGGCTGGCGGCCCAACAGAGGGAAAGGTTTGCCGGAACGCTGCTGGCCGTCTTCCAGCCGGCAGAAGAGGTTGTCGTTGGCGCAAGGGCCATGCTGGAGCAGGGGCTTTTTGCTGAACATCAACCGGACCGGATCGTGGGCATTCATAATTGGCCCAGCCTCCCGGCGGGGAGCATCGGTCTGCAGGCGGGGCCTATCACTGCTTTTGCCGATCGCTTTAGGGTTACATTTCAGGGTGCCGGCGGCCATGGGGCGGTGCCCCACAAAACTGCCGACCCCATTGCTATGGCTGCGGCGGGAGTGCAAAATGCCTTTGCACTGGCCCAGAGAAGCACTGATTCCAGTTCACCCCAGACCCTGTCCTTTGGCCTGATTCAAGGAGGAACGAGATTTAACGTAATCCCTTCCCAAGTTGTGGCGGAAGGGACGGTACGCACCATCAGCAGCGAAGATCAAGAAAAGATGATTGCCAACCTGCACAGGGCCTTCGCGGCCAGTGCCAAGCTTTATGGAGGAGACTATGACCTGGAGTACAGCCGGGGCGTTCCTGCTGTAGTGAACAACAGGGACTGCGTAGAAGAGCTGGCTGGAATCTTTGCAGCAGAAATTCCAGAAGTACCGGTTAGAACACATGGACTGGCCAGCCTGATCGGAGAGGACTTCACTTATTACCTGGAAAAGATCCCTGGTGTGCTGCTGCTGATTGGCTCGGGGCAGGCAGGCGCAGTCAACGAACTGCACCACCCAAGTTTTCTGGTGCCTCCGAAAACGCTGGAAACAGGCTGCCGGGCCCTGTTCAGCATTGTCAAGGGTTATCTGGAGGAATAGGATAGACGGATCGAAAAAGCGCCTGGGCAGCCAGGCGCTTTTTGACTATAAAGGTTATTTGCGGTTTTGCAGGGCTTTATCGATGCGATCCAAAGCCTTTTGAAGCAAAGGCCTGGGGCAGCCGATGTTCATGCGCTGAAAGCCTGCACCTTCGGATCCGAACATTATTCCGTCGTTGAAGGCGATACCGGCCTCCTCCACAAAAAATCGGTTCAGTTCTTCTGGCGGAATGCCAAGCTCCCTGCAATCCAGCCATACTACGAAGGTTCCCTCAGGTTCCACTACTTTGATCTTGGGTGTGATCCTGGCCAGCTCCGCCTTGAGATGCTCCAGGTTCCCTTCTAGGTAGGTGATCAGTTCATCCAGCCACTTTTCCCCTTCCCGGTAGGCTGCTTCGGCAGCCACTGGGGCAAAAACATTCAGATGTCCCTGGGCGAGGGCCTGCACTTGGCTGCAGAACTTATTGCGGAGCTCCTCATTTTGAATAATCACATTGGACAGATACAGCCCGGCCAGGTTAAAGGTTTTGCTGGGGGCCATGAAAGTGATCACCCGCTGGCCAATTTCCGGCGACAGGCTGGCCAAGGGAACATGCCTGTGGGAATGGAAGACCAAATCTGCCCAGATTTCGTCGGACAGCACGGTAACATCATACTTGACAGCCAGCTCCCCCAGTGCGAGGAGTTCAGCCTTGCTCCACACCCGCCCTACAGGATTGTGAGGGCTGCACAAGATCAATACCTTGACCCCGGAACGGAAGATCTCTTCCAGACCAGTCAGGTCCATGGTGTAGCGTCCGTTTGCCTCCAGCAGCGGGTTTTCCACCACTATGCGGCGGTGGTTCTCCCCTACTGAGCGAAATGGGGGATAGACCGGCGGCTGAATAGCTACTCTGTCGCCAGGTTCGGTCAATGCTAAGACAGCTGTGGACAGTCCAGCCACAACCCCCGGGCTGTGGCTGAGCCAGGCAGGATCAATTTCCCAGCCGTGGCGCTCCTTGAGCCAGGCGACCACAGCTTCGCTGAGGCTGGCAGGCGTCTGTTCATAGCCATAGATGCCGTGGGACGCCCGCTTCCTAATCGCCTCCTGCACTGCCTTGGGGGCGTTGAAGTCCATGTCAGCAACCCACATGGGAAGCAGGCCTTCCTGACCGAACACTTCCGGTGCGCCGTCCCACTTCACGCAATTGGTGTTACGGCGATCGATGATCTGGTCGAATGACGACTGCCAGCCCATGGACTTACACCAACCTTGCTGCGCCTGTTTTCTTGGCTGTTTCAGCAACCGCTTTGGCTACAGCCGGGGCAACCCTTTCATCGAAGGGCGAAGGAATAATATAGTCTGCTGTTGGGTTTTCCACCAGATCGGCAATGGCATATGCTGCGGCAATTTTCATTTCATCGTTAATATCTTTTGCCCTAACGTCCAGCGCTCCGCGGAAAATGCCGGGGAAGCCCAGTACGTTGTTGATCTGGTTCGGATAATCGGAGCGGCCGGTGGCTACAACAGCTGCTCCTGCCTCGAGGGCCAAATCAACAGGGATTTCAGGTTCGGGGTTGGCTAGGGCCATAATAATAGGCTTGTCAGCCATGCCTCTGACCATGTCCTGGGAAAGTGTATTAGCAGCGGAAACGCCGATAAACACATCTGCTCCTTCAAGGGCCTCTTGGAGAGTCATCCGCTTGCCTTCAGGGTTGGTGCGTCTGGCTACTTCTTCTTTGATATCGTTGTTGGTTGGGTCGCCGGGGATCAGGGGACCTTGGCGGCCGCAGCCAATGACATTGGTGTAGCCGTCTTCCAGGAGCAGGCGGACGATGGCTCCTCCCGCAGCTCCAATACCGCTGACTATGATGGAAGCACTCTTGTCTTTGCCTACCACCCTCAGGGCATTGATCAATCCGGCCAGCGTGACTACGGCCGTTCCGTGCTGGTCATCGTGGAAAATAAACATATCAGTCTCTTCCCGCAGGCGCTTTTCAATTTCAAAGCAGCGGGGCGAAGAGATGTCTTCCAGGTTAACTCCGGCAATGGTTGGCTCAAGGGCTTTGACAATGCGTACAATTTCATCAACATCCTGGGTGTTCAGGCAGATGGGAACAGCATTAACACCGCCAAATTCCTTGAAGAGAACTGCCTTGCCTTCCATAACTGGCAGAGCAGCGTCGGCACCGATATTGCCCAGGCCCAAAACTGCGGAGCCATCGGAAACAACCGCAATGGTGTTGCCTTTCCAGGTGTAGTCCCAGACTTTTTCCCTGTCTTCAGCAATTTTTCTGCATGGTTCTGCTACCCCTGGCGAGTAAGCGAGAGAGAGTTCATCGGCGTTGGAAACCTTTGCCTTGCTCAAAATCTCCAGCTTGCCGCGCCAATTTGCATGTGCAATGAGAGCTCTTTCATAAATATTCATTACGTTCCTCCTTGTAGGTTATTACATGTTGTGGGTGGTTGTTTTAGCAATCGTCTAACAATACAATCGCCTTGGTGGATATGTTCCACACTTGTCGTTTCTTTCCTACAGCTTTTGTGAAAAAATTACGCTTCCTTATCATGGATCTTCGATCCGTCGCCCCTAAGCCCCATGAATTCCAGGATTTCCTGCAAGGACTCTTTGGCTCTGAGGGTTTCACTTTCGCCGGGCAGGTCCGTCCCGAACAGGATATCATCGCGAATTTTTCTGGCGGATCTCAGCTTTTCAATTGCTTCTTCGTCCAGCCTAGGGTGCTGGGGAGCCTCACCGTTAAGGTACTTGTGCAGGTTATCGGCAAGGAGCTTTTCTGAGGCAATCCATTGGCGCATAAAAGAGCTCAGATAGTCCTTGCTGGAGCAGTAGGAGACAAAGTCATCAGGCGAACCGTAGGGATCGCAGCGCCCTACAGTGACTCTGGCCTGGTCATAGGCATCATAAAGATCCGGATTGGCCCGGAGGGTGTGATCTATAATCTGTTCTGCCAGAGGCTGCTCCTTCGAACCTGGCCTGCATTTCTGCAGGATGGGTTTGAGGGAGGAGACAGTGTTCAGCCCCACATCTTTGAGAAACTGAAACAATACGTCTGTGCGCCCTATGAATGGTTCGAACTCCCCGCGGGGGGAGGCTTTGCGGACATAATCATACAAATACGATGAGAGCTCATAATGATTGGAAAAGGGCTGCCGTTCACTGTTAATCCTGCGCTTGGCAGCGGTTTGCAAACGTTCCAGCGCAATCTCCCCTGCATGCATAAGACCGTTAAGTTCATCAAGGATAGCGTATTCTTCCTGCGACAGGAACCCCTCTGTAGATTTGTAAACCAGGTCATGTTCCACTTCAGCCCAGGCATGCATGAGCACTGAACCTACCTGCACCTCAATCACATAGCTGGCGAGATGCTGCTGTTCGTGGGGGAGGGTTTCCTGCTTTAGGCGCAGCCGGTAGTGGCGGCCTACATAGCCCAAGAAACGCTTTTGGTAGGCCCCTGGGTGCTGCAGGGCTTCGGGAAAGTCTTTGATCTGATCTACCTGGAAGTGATTGCGGATGAAGTAATCGACTTCTTCCCGATCGCCTGGGAAAAAGAGGGCGATGCGCACTCCAGCCAAATCTACAATATCCTCATAAATCTCATCTATACTTTGGTAAGCCTTATCCTGGGCCCGAGCTTCGACTTTTGCGGCGAGACTGTCTATTTTCTTGGCCCGGTAAGTTACTAGTGCTCGAATTCCTTGTCGTTTTAACGCACTCTCACATTGGTAAGCGCAGGTTTGGGCCAGGTGTTCATAATGACCAATTTTACGCCTGTAATCGTCGATGAACTCGCTGATTAAAGCCATGGCGCTCTCCTATCTCTGAGTAGTTTTCACCAGACCTTTCTAGAACAGATGTATCTGGTACAGGACAAAAGCTACACTGAGGCTGCTGAGGGTAAACAGAATAAAGTGCAGTCTTTGCCGGCGGCTTCCTTTGGCTGTTGCCAGCAGATAAACGCAGGTCAGCAGCATGAGGCCTGCCAATCCCATAAGAATCTTCGTAAGAATTAACGCCGCGTTAAGGGTAGATGAAGGTTCCAGGACCACTGTGGGAATCCCGAAGTCAGGGTGCGTTGTGCTGATAATGTCGGCAAAAAGGACAGCCACAGTAATCAGCAGCAAGAAGAAAAGGACACCCAAAACCTTTGGCGCGACAAAAGGACGGCGTCTCGGCTGCGGCTGGAAGACGCCCCTGATCCAACCCAACATGGTCACTGCCATGAACAGAAACGATACTGCCAGCAAAGTGGTGATAAATCCCGGAGAATCATACCACGCACTGCGCAGCCAGGTGCTGGGCCCGGCAAAGTGTATGCGGGTCACTTTGCCCTCGTCAAAGCTGATGGCGATCTTCTCAGGACCGTTCAGCTCCTGGAAGAGGTTGGGGGCAATCTCCCCGTATCTGCTGGTTTTGCCGTAGGCAGTAATGTTAAGGTAACCCTCGTCATCAACGCTAAGATACATCGGCTGGGCAAGGCGCAGGACAGATTCCACCCCGGTGAAATTGCTGCGGGAGGAGTGGAAGGTGCCCGTATAATTGCTTTCTGTGCCGGCGGTAATCGGCCGCGGCTCTGAAGGGACTAGGGACTGTTCCAGCTCGCTCCTTGGGAAATAGCGATCCATAAAGGCCTGAAGGAGCCAAGCCCGGGCCCGGTCAGTGACCGAAGAATTGTACACTACGTAGAGGCCGACATTTTCTTCCGGCAGGAAGTACAGTCCGGTTGAAAACAGGAGTGTGTCGCCGCCGTGGGAGAGCACTCTGTGTCCGTTATAATTGGCTTCGATAAAGCCGTAGGTCATGCCCGGGATTTCAGGATGGGCGGCAAACTGCTGGGATTGCATCAGTTCCGCCGTTTTTTCCTGGAGTATTCTGACCTCTGTATCAGCAGCTTCTGTTTCCCCTTCACCCTCTGCACTTTCTGGGGCTGCTTCCCCTTCGGCCTCAGCGTCCTCAGCTGCCGGAAGCTGAACGGGCATCCCGCGGTTAAGCTGGGCCATAATCAACAGGACCATATCATGGACTGTGCTGGTGAGGGCCCCTGCAGGATAGGACTGAACATATTCAAAACCGCCGCGAATAAATCTTCCGTTTTCATACCGATACCCCTGGCTCATCTGCGCGCTGAAAGAGGCAGGCAGGGGCTGCTCGAAAGTGGACGAGTCCATGCCCAGTGGAATGAGGATATGCTGCCTGGCGTAATCGCTGAAGCTCTGGCCGCTCTGCAGCTCTACGATATATGCGGCTAACGTGGTGCCGTAGTTGGAATAGGCCATTACCGAACCCGGCTGAAAAACACGGGCAGGAAGATGTGTTTTTACATATTCACTCAGCGGGTGCATCAGCTCAGGCTTGGAGACGAAAAGCTCGATCACCTCGTCCTCAAAACCGGCGGTGTGTGTCATCAGGTGGTGCAGTGTAATTGGGGGCGCTTCCCTGCCGTCAATTTTGGACGGTATGGAAAAATCCAGGTAGGTGTTGATGTCGGTATAAAGGTCCAGGACCCCTTGTTCCACCAGCTGCATCACTGCCGTCCAGACCAGGATTTTGGAGTTGGAGCCAGGCCGATGCAGGGAAGTTTCAGGATCCATCGGGATTCTGTTTTCCAGATCAGCAAAACCGTATCCTTTGGAGAAGATGATTTCATTGTCTTTCACCAGCGCTACCGCGGCTCCAGGTACATTATATTCTCGGAGCTGCAACGTCAGTACTCCGTCAAAAAAAGCCTCAAGTTCGTCTGGGCTCTCTAAGCCGGCAGCTTGAACCTGCGGCATCATCACGAAAAATACTAACAACAACGCTATTAGGATATGCCTTCCTCTTTGTACTGCGCCCATGAACTCACCTCATCGCCAAGTTGTCTTGCTACCACAGACTTCTCCAAGTGCGAGGCGGTTCCTTCTGTTTGGGCTAAGAATTTGTCCATGGTTTCGCAATCTGGGCGATCAGCGCAAAGCGAATCACAAAGAGGATCAGCATGGGGAAGGGATAGTACCATGCTCTGTACTCGAAGAGACCGGCAAACCTCACCAGCT
This sequence comes from Bacillota bacterium, assembly GCA_012518325.1. GTDB lineage: Bacteria > Bacillota > Limnochordia > Darwinibacteriales > Darwinibacteriaceae > UBA5420. The sequence continues at coordinate 474 of JAAYSR010000050.1, read as the reverse complement.
GGCTGAAACCGGTGGCCAAAAAGGCCCAGGCGAGTACATAGAAGTAACGCAGCGGGCTGTTATCGCGGGGCCAAAAATAGAGGTAGGAGACAATAATCAATGACCAGGCAAGGGGTGCCAGGAACAGCTGGCCGCTGGCATCGAAAATCCCCAGGTTGGTGTAGCGAAACACATTGAGCAGGTCGTCAAAGAGCATGTTCCAAAAAACGTCGATTAAGCCGCCAAGGACTATGCCGTAGGGAATCAGTCTCCGCAGGGAAGAACGGGGTACGGTTGCCAGAAGGAAAACAGCAATGATCAGGATCAGTGTCGGGTAAAGCAGCGCTTGAACAGTCAAGGCGTCCATCCTTTCCAAATTACGGTTACGGTTTAGTATAACCACCCGGCGCCTTGATGTTGCATGTTATGCGGAAGTGCTTACACGGCTGAAATGATTGTTTTCCCTCAATACTCGAAAGCTGTCTGCAGAAGTGG
>JAAYSR010000049.1 GCA_012518325.1 Bacillota bacterium | reverse complement strand
TAAGGGATGGGGGCTGTTGGGCCTGCTCTTAAACTCGGGATGGAACTGCACACCTGCAAAGAAACGCTTACCGGGCAGTTCCACCGCTTCTACCAGAAGTCCGTCGGGGGATATTCCGCATATGTTTAGGCCCTTTTTGCCAAGGAGCTCTCTATAGCTGTTGTTCACTTCAAAGCGATGGCGATGCCTCTCGCTTATTTGTTCGGTGTTATACAGACTGTGCAACAAGGAGCCCTTCTCGAGCCTGCAGGGGTAAGAGCCCAGGCGCATCGTTCCTCCGCTGCCCAACATGCCGACTTGATTTGGCATGATATCTATCACTTTATGTGGAGAATCCGGATCAAATTCACTGGAGTTCGCTTTCGCCAGTCCGCATACATTGCGGGCGAATTCAATGACCATAATCTGCATGCCTAGGCAAATGCCTAGAAGCGGCAGGTCATGTTCCCGCGCATATCGGCAGGCGGCAATTTTGCCTGTAATTCCCCTGTCGCCAAAGCCCCCGGGAATCACCATGCCGTCTAGACAGCCTAAGAGACTTTCGGCATTGTGCTCCGTCACCGATTCACTGTCTATCCAGATCAGGTTGACCTTGGCCCCAACTTCAAATCCTGCGTGATGAAGGCTTTCAATCACCGACAGGTAGGCGTCGGGAAGCTTGACATACTTGCCGACAATGCCTATGCTCACATCCCGTTTAGGCCCAGTAATTTTGCCTACCAGTTCCCTCCAGCCCGCCAAATCCGGTTCCGGGACAGCCAGTCCCAGTTCGCGGCAGACAACAGTATCCAGTCCGTTTTCATGCAGCATCAGGGGAGCTTCATAGAGGGAATTGAGTGTGACGTTTTCTATAACGCAGTCCGGCTTGACATCGCAGAAGAGGGACAGCTTTTCCTTGATTGACTCGGGCAAAGGCTTGTCCGCCCTGACGACCAGGATGTCTGGGGTAATGCCCATGGAACGCAGTTCCTTAACAGAATGCTGAGTTGGTTTGGACTTGTGTTCGCCGGCCCCTTTCAAGTAGGGTACAAGAGTAACATGGACTGAAAGGCAGTTTTCATGACCCTGTTCATGGACAATCTGCCGGATTGCCTCTATGAAGGGCTGGCCTTCAATATCCCCAACTGTTCCTCCAACTTCAACAATAAGTACATCTGCCCCGCTTGCCTGAGCTCCGGTATAAATGAACTCCTTGATGGCATCGGTAATATGGGGAATAACTTGCACTGTGCCTCCCTGGTAATCACCGGAACGCTCACGCTCCAGCACATTCCAGTATACCTTGCCCGATGTCAGGGTGCTGAACTTGGTCAGGTTTTCATCCATAAAACGTTCGTAGTGGCCTAAATCTAAGTCTGTTTCCGCACCGTCTTCGGTGACAAAGACCTCGCCGTGCTGATATGGGTTCATGGTGCCGGGATCGATGTTCATATAAGGATCCAGTTTTTGGACCGCAACTCTCAAACCTCTCTGTTTCAGAAGCCGGCCCAGGGATGCTGCCGTAATCCCTTTGCCAAGCCCGGAGACAACTCCGCCGGTAATAAAAATGTACTTCGTCATAGTTCACTCCCCCTGAATTCAGTGTATTATTTTGGGGGAAGGCTGTCTATTTTTTTCTGAACCAGCCGCCATTTTTTTTGCCGGCTCATTCCTGGGGTTCTTCAGGAGGGGCTTCCTCAGGAGGACTGGGCTGGACTGGCTCTATAGGCGGACTCGGTTCAGGCTCTGGCTCAGGTTCGGGCTCAGGTTCTGGCACAGGCTCAGGCCCTGGCTCCGGTTCAGGCTCTGGCTCAGGTTCCGGCTCAGGTACCGGTTCAGGTTCTGGCACAGGCTCCGGTTCCGGTTCAGGTTCAGGTTCGGGTGCAGGCACCGGTGTTGGCAGCGCAGGTGACGGAGTCACTGAGGGCGGCGCCGGCTGCGGAGGAGGCGGCGGGATGGCACAGGGCGCGAGTTGGGTAGGCTTGGTTCCTTTGATAAAGGAATCCAGCTCGACCTGGGGGCAGCGCTCACTGGCCAAAAGTCCGGTGAAAACGTCAATCAAGATATCAGTCTCCACGTTTTCGGGCACTTCAAACTCTGCATAGTCAGCAGCTGCTGCTTCTTCCTCTGTATCAGCATTATCGCCGCTTTCAGGTGTCAGCGCCGCGGCCTCCGTCATGAACTGTACCCAAAGATCCCCTGCTAAAAGGGATGTTTCCGGCTCTTCGGATTCTGGAATCTCAACGTAGACTCCAACCAGGAGGGATGGGGTGTAGCCAATAGCCCACTGGGCACTGCCGTTCTGAGATGCACTGGCGGTAAGGGCGGCTGGGAAGGGTACATCCAACTCTCTGATACTCCCGTATTCGGTTCCGGGCATCAGCATATCTGTCAGCAGATAAGCCTGTTCTTCCGAAAGGATGCGTTGCGGTGTTACTGAAGGTTGGGCCAGCACGTTTTGGTTTTGTGTGTCTGTGACACTTGCGAAACTGGAGACAGGAATGTAATTGCCTCCGTTCACCGCGGGCAGAAAGGCCGCTGTAAGCTCCAGCAGGGACAGTCCTTCCCGCACCTCGCCTATGGCCAACCGGAGGTGCTGGTCAACCTGTTCTATGGTCAAGCCCACAGACTGGGCAAACTCATTGAATCTGTCAATGCCGAGTGCGTTCAGGGTCCACACCGCAGCATTATTCAGATCCATGACCAAGGCATGTTTCATAGTTACAGGACCCCAATAGCGGTCATCGGCATTGTCGACAGTAAAGTCCCCGAAGTCACGCTGGACATCTTCTACCAGGTGATTCATGGCCCATTCTTCCTGGAGGGCAGTGGCATAGATCAGCGGCCTTAAGCTGCTGCCCAGTTCCTGGAACTTCTTAACGGCCCGGTTTGTGGAGTCCTGGGTAAAGTCCCGGCCTCCCACCATGGCCAGGATGCTGCCGTCCGTGGGATTGAGGGCAACCAATCCCCCTTCCAGCTCCGCCTCTGCAAAGAGATTTTCTGC
>JAAYSR010000267.1 GCA_012518325.1 Bacillota bacterium | reverse complement strand
ATCAACATCATGGCCATCTGGAGCGAGGAAGAAGACAGAATAGGCTTCGGGACCAGGGTTTTGCTGCGGGTTACCTGCTCCAAGGGGACCTACGTCCGTACCCTCTGCCACAACTTAGGCGAGAAGCTGGGCACCGGCGCGCATATGTCCCATCTGACCAGGATCGCCAGCGGTCCTTTTTATGTAGGTGAAGCCTATACCTTGGAGGAAATCGCCTCCTTGGCTGCCCAGGACAACTTCAGTTTCATGCTGCCCCTCGATTATGCTTTGCGGGACTGGATCAAGGTCAAGGTCCATCCTTTGGTGGAAGAGCGAATCAGGCACGGCAATTTTATTCTGCCCGAGCACATGCTGGATGTTCCGGAAACGTTGACTGTCGGAGATGAAGTTGTTCTGCTGGGGATTGAGGGAGATGTCCTGGCCCTGGCGGAGGTTAAAAAGGCGGATCAGCTGATCTGCCAGCCTTTTCGAGTTCTTGTGTGATGGGTGGGGGAGTGCATGAAGCTGAATTGGATTAATCGCCAGGATGTCCCCGCCCGCAGTGTCGCCCTGGGCACTTTTGACGGAGTGCACCGAGGGCATCAAAAGCTGCTGGAAGAGGCAATTGCCCGCAAGCCCCAGGGAGGCACCAGCTGTGTCTTTACTTTTGATATACCTCCGGTGCAGTATTTTCGCGGCACTCTGTGCTTAGTGAGTACTTTCGAGCGCCGCGTCGAGCTCTTTCGCTCCTTTGGCATTGACGAAGTAGCCTGGCTGAAATTTGGTCCGGAGCTGACCAACACAGACGCTCAGTACTTTGTAGAAGAAATGCTGGTGAAGGAACTGAAGGCCAGGGAGGTTATCTGCGGCTTCGACTATCGGTTCGGCAAGGGGCGGGTTGGTGATGTCAGCTACCTGCGCGAGCAGGGCGAGCGCCTTGGCTTTTCAGTAACAGTGGTTCCTCCGGTGCAAGGGAAAGGGGCCGAGGCCATCAGCAGCACAGCCATCCGAGGCCTGCTGAAAGATGGAAGTCTGGCGAAGGCCACAGAGTATCTGGGTTATTTCCCAACCTACCGGGGCGCAGTGAAGGCCCAGGCATCTTCCCATTTAACCTTGGAGGTTGATCCGGCTGTTGTCATTCCGGGCCAGGGAGTATACCTGATTTGGTATGTCCTTCCAGACGGCCGGGGAGGTCCTGCTGCAGCCTGGAACGAAGGTGGGCACAGCATCGGGACTGTGCTGCTTAACCCCGACGAAGAGCCGGTGGGAGAGGTTTTTGATGTCCTGTATATTGCCAAGCTGCGGGAGGACGGTCCACACGAGCTGACTGAGGCAGATCGCTCGAAAGCATGGCAATTATTGACTGGATTTCATTTACAAGATTCAAAAGTTGTGCTAAAATAACATTGTGTTTCAGCAGCTGTGCTGAAGCAGCAGCCCTTTTCTAGGAACTGCGTATCTCCGGCGCATTTCTTGGGAAGCGGTATTTCTAAAATTTTTGGAGGTGGCTTTTTTGATCAACGAATCAAAAGCAGATGTGATTGCGAAGTATAGTCGGCATGAAGGTGACACCGGATCCCCGGAGGTTCAGGTAGCTCTCCTTACCAAGAGAATTCAGGAGCTTACTGAGCATCTAAAAGTGCACAAGAATGACCATCATTCCAGGCGGGGCCTTTACAAGATGATCGGGCAAAGACGGGGTCTTTTGAACTATCTGATGAAAAAAGACATTGAACGTTACCGGAGTCTAGTTGCCGACCTTGGTTTGCGTCGATAAAGAAATGAGCGGGTAACACCGCTCTTTTTTAAAGTAAGATTAGATGAGCTAGGGCAAAACAGGCTATACTAAGGATGGTGTTCCGTTCTGCATAAGGCTGGACTTTGCTGTAGTTTGCCTAGTCCAGCTTGATAACATTATAAATGGAGGTCAAAATATGTTAACCGAGTTTCGCATGGAACTGGGGGGTCGCCCCATAGTTCTAGAGTTTGGTGAATTGGCTAAGCAGGCCAATGGCTCTGTCCTAGTCAGATACGGAGAGACTGTTGTCTTAGCCACTGCCACCATGAGCAGCAAGCCTAGAGAAGGCATTGACTTTTTTCCGCTTCTTGTAGATTATGAGGAGCGCATGTACGCTGCAGGCAAGATCCCCGGCGGCTGGGGAAGAAGGGAAGGAAGGCCGAGCGAAGATGCCATCCTTTCAGCACGCATGATCGATCGTTCTTTACGTCCTTTGTTTCCAGACGGTTTTCGCAATGATGTGCAAATCGTTATCTCCGTTTTGTCCGTCGACAAAAGCAATTCTCCGACCATTGCCGGTCTGATCGGCGCCAGTGCAGCTCTGCATGTCTCCAACATTCCCTTTGGCGGACCTGTAGGGGGAGTAAACGTAGGTTTGGTTGACGGCGAGTTCATCATCAACCCCACCCTCGAAGAGCAGACCCGCTCACTGCTGGATATCACCGTAGCTGGCACAAGTGAAGCAGTAATGATGGTGGAAGCAGCAGCTAAAGAAGTATCTGAGCAGGTTGTGCTGGATGCCATCGATTTTGGCCATGTAATGGTCAAGGAACTCTGCCGGCTCCAGGAGGAGATCCGTGCCCAAATTGGGCTGGAGAAGCACGAAGTTGCAATCTTCCAGCCGGAACCGGAAGTGGAACAGTGGGTTAGAGACTATATCACAGCAGATTTGGCGAAGGCGCTTTTGACTACGGATAAGCTTGAACGGCAGCATCTGGTGGAAGAGCTGCAGGCTAAGCTCCACGAGGCGTATCTGCAGGCCAATGGAGAGGAACTCCACGAGGAGCAGAGCAAGACGCTGGATACAGTCTTCGATCGAGTCATGAAAGAGGAAGTGCGGCGCTCTATCACCAAAGATAAGCTCCGTCCCGACGGACGCAGGCCTGATGAGATCCGGCCAATTACCTGTAAAGTCGGGGTACTGCCCCGGGTGCACGGCACAGGCCTCTTTACCAGGGGACAGACACAGGTTCTGACTGCACTCACGTTGGGCCTGAAATCAGATGAGCAGCTCCTTGATAACCTCACCGATGACGAAAGCAAGCGCTACATCCATCACTACAATTTCCCGCCCTTCAGCGTAGGGGAAACCCGACCTGTACGGGGTCCCGGCCGGCGTGAAATCGGTCACGGGGCATTGGCAGAAAGAGCTTTGCTGCCGGTCATACCCGGCGAAGAAGAGTTCCCCTATACCCTGCGCCTGGTTTCGGAAGTCCTGGAATCGAACGGTTCATCCTCCATGGCCAGCATCTGCGGCAGCACCTTGTCACTGATGGATGCCGGTGTGCCCATTAAGCGGCCGGTAGCAGGGATTGCCATGGGTCTCATGATGCTGGATGAAGATTTCACCATCCTCACCGACATTCAGGGCATTGAGGACGCCCTGGGCGATATGGACTTTAAAGTTGCAGGCACAAGGGAAGGCATCACCGCTTTGCAGATGGATATCAAAATCAGCGGCGTAAGCAAAGAAATTATGTCTCAGGCTCTGGAGCAGGCCCGTCAGGGACGCCTCTTCATCCTGGACAAAATGGCAGAAACGATTGCCGAGCCCAGAAATGACCTGTCGCTCTACGCACCCCGCATCATCACTATGGAGATTCCGGTGGACAAAATCCGCGACGTGATTGGACCTGGCGGCAAAGTGATCAGAGACATTATTGCCAAGACCGGGGTATCCATTGATATCGAAGATGACGGCAGGGTTTACATCGCTTCCACCGACGGCGAAGGCGGCCTAAAGGCCCAGAAGATGGTGGAACGCTATGTGAAGGATGTTGAGGTTGGGGAAACCTACCTTGGCGTGGTGAAGCGAATCATGAACTTCGGTGCTTTTGTTGAAATCCTCCCTGGAAAGGAAGGTTTGGTTCATATTTCACAATTAGAGCACCGCCGGGTGAATAAAGTCGAAGATGTGGTGGATATCGGAGATGAAGTAATGGTCAAAGTTATCGAGATCGACCGCCAAGGAAGAATAAATCTTTCCCGCAAAGAAGCGCTTCCGAAAGAGAAGGAATTCGAAGCGAAGTAGCGAAATAAAATAACACAAGACTAAGAAGCAGGTAGAAATTACAACCTGCTTTTTCATTTTTTTACATTGAGAGGAGTATGTGCATGGCAATCCTCGCCCTTTACCCTCATGCGAAGACCCTCCACGCAGCCCTCGCTGAACGCGAACATTATGAGACTGCCGCCTTTTCACTCTCTCCAGGCAGTGCCGAATCCGTGAAGCAAGAAATTACATCCTGGCTCAGCAGTTTTCAGGCCGATCTGCAGTTCATAGTGACTAATGATGCAGCGGCCGAGCCGGTGAAGTCCTTGGCCCAGCTTCTGGCTGTCAGAGTACATACCATTGATCCTGCATCCTCAGACGCATGCTGTCCCTTGGCAGAGGTCACAGGCACTCCGGCTATAAAGCGGAGCTGCTCCGCTGATGCCTTTATCTTTAGGTACATGGTCCGGCAAGAAGCCCGGGCCAAAGGGCTGGACCTAGGCCAGGAACAGTTTATTGCCGCCCACCTTGACGAAGTGCATCAGTTTGGCGCACTGCAGGGCGAGGCCGTGGCGGATGCCCTCACCAGTTTTGACGAAGGTCCCTTTGCTCTGCGCCACAGCGGCGGCCTGCCCTTTGACAGTGTCCTCGACCTTTGCATGGCTGCCGACACCCGGGAAGAGGTTCTGGAGCTTTTGCATGAACAGGGAGGATTAGCCGGCTACCTAGGCTTGGACAACCTTGAGGATCTTTGGAGCTGTACCGGTGAGAAGGCAGATGCAGTACGGGAAGCCCTTGTTTATCAGATCAGCAAAGAAATCGGAGCGTTGGCGGCTGTCTTGAAGGGGCAGGTTCGCTCAATTCTGCTCGGAGGCGAACTGGTAAGGTGTGAGCCTTTTGTGGAAGCGCTGCGTGAGCGCATCGGCTTCATTGCCCCCATTTCAGTCTATCCCGGAAACCAGGGTCTGCCAGCGCTGCTTGCCGGAGCTCAGAGGATTTTGGAAATTCAAGGAAAGGGTGTATAGTCTGTGGGATTTGCCAGTCTAAGGAAGGACGTAAAGCAGGGTCCAAAACGCAGTCTGACAGTTGCCTGGGGGATCGACGGCGGGGTTTTGACCGCCTGCAGGGATGCCCTGGCTGAGGGACTTCTGACGGAAGTTCTGATCACCGGGCCCCGGGATCAGGTTGAAGCTGCTGCAGCAGAAGCGGGAGTAGATTTGGCGGGGTTTTCAATCCATGTCGCTTCCAGCCCGGCGGAAGGGGCTGCTGAAGCGGTCCGCTTCATCCGCGAAGGCAGGAGCGATCTGCTGATGAAGGGCCACTTGGCCACAAGTACTATTCTACGTGCAGTATTGAATAAAGAAACCGGCATCAGGGCCCAGGCCCTGCTCAGCCATATTGCCGCAGTAGAACTGCCTGAAGGGCGCCTGGCCCTTTTGACTGACGCCGCAATGAATGTAAAGCCGGATCTGGCCCAGAAGGTGCAGATTCTGGACAATGCCATCCAGTTTGCCTGGTCCATTGGACTGGAAAACCCGAAAGCCGCGGTTTTGGCTTCGGTGGAAACGGTGAACCCCCAGATGCAGGATACAATCGACGCTGCTTGCTTGGCGGTGATGGGGAGGAGGGGGCAGTTCAGCAGAAGGGCTGTTGTAGACGGGCCGCTGGCCTTTGACAACGCCTACTCCAAAGAGGCAGCACGGCAGAAAGGCATCGAAAGCGAAGTAGCGGGACAGGCTGACATTTTCATGGTGCAGGAACTGACCGCAGGCAATCTGCTGTACAAATCCCTGTCCTATGTGGGCGGGCTTCCCATTGCCGGAGTGATCTACGGGGCGGCCTGCCCCATTGTGCTCACTTCCCGGGCAGACAGTGCCGAGAGCAAGCTGAATGCCATTGCACTTGCCTGCCGGGCGCTGGGCGGCAAGTAGGGAGGAGAGTGTTATGGATCAGATCATCTTAGTTATTAATCCCGGCTCAACCAGCACCAAGCTGGCGGTTTTCAAGAATGAAGTTCAGACCCATGCCACCAGCCTCCATCATTCCAGCGATGAACTGGCCCGCTTTGCTGAGATTGTGGACCAGAAGGAATACCGGGAACAGGTTACAGAAAAATGGCTGGAGCAGGAAGGCATACCCATGGAATCGCTGACGGCGATTGTGGGCAGGGGAGGTCTTTTGGCACCAATCCCAGGGGGCACCTACAGGATCAATGAGACCATGGTGGAGGTAATGGCCGCCGGGAGCTACGGCAAACATGCCTCGAACCTGGGCGCGCTCATCGCCTACGGCCTGAGCTCCCGCCTGGGGATTCCCGCTTTTATTGTGGATCCGGTAGTAGTCGATGAACTTGCGCCGGTAGCCCGCATCAGCGGCAATCCGAAGATTGAGAGGATCAGCATTTTCCATGCCCTGAACCAGAGGGCTAATGCCAAGAAGGCCGCTGAAAGGCTTGGGAGACCCTATCATGAACTCAACCTGATTGTGGCCCACTTAGGCGGAGGCATCTCAGTGGGAGCCCATATGCAGGGCAGGATTGTCGATGTCAACCAGGCTTTGTCAGGGGAAGGGCCCTTTTCTCCGGAAAGGGTCGGTTCTGTACCCACTGACGCCCTGGTACATTATTTTTTTGACCGAGGCTGTACCAAGGCTCAGCTGATGAGGGAACTTGTCGGACGTTCGGGTCTGGTTGCCCATGTAGGCACCAATGACAGCCGGGAGATTATCGCCCGCATGCAGGACGGTGACGAAAAGGCCGCCTTTTACTATGAAGCGATGTGTTATCAAATTGCTAAAGAAATTGGCAGGATTAGTACAGTCTTTTGCGGTATAGTTGATCAGATAGTGTTAACAGGCGGGCTGGCCTATTCCAATGAACTGGTCGAAAGTGTCCGGGAGAGGGTGGAGTTTATTGCACCGGTTACAGTGATGCCCGGCGAGAATGAGCTGGAGGCCCTGGCCTTTGGTGCACTGGCAGTTCTGCGGGGAGATGAAGAAGCTAAGGAATATTGATGGCATACACAGCGTTGCTGGGAGAGGGGAGGTGAACTGATGCCTAGAGGTGAGGTAATTATCAACAGTGAGCTCTGCAAGGAGTGCAGTTTGTGTGTGGCTGCCTGTCCCCAGGATGTTTTGGCGATAGGGAAGACGATCAACTCCAAAGGCTATCACGCAGTGGAGGCGGTTGCTCCGGAGAGATGTACTGGATGCACTCTTTGCGCTGTAATGTGTCCTGATGTTGTCTTAACTATAAAAAGAAGAAGCCCCGAAAGGAAGTGATCGTATGGCAAGGATTTTAATGAAAGGGAATGAAGCCCTATCCGAAGCTGCCATTCGGGCGGGGCTGAAGGCTTTCTACGGCTATCCCATTACACCTCAGAATGAGATTCCCGCCTATATGGCTGAGCATCTTCCCCTGCGGGGCGGAGTGTATCTGCAGGCAGAAAGCGAAGTTGCCGCCATCAACATGGTTTACGGAGCGGCCGGGGCAGGGGCGCGGGTCATGACCTCATCATCCAGTCCAGGCATCAGCCTGAAGCAGGAAGGGATCTCCTACATTGCCGCCGCCCAGCTGCCCTGTGTCATTGTCAACGTGGTCCGCAACGGCCCCGGACTGGGAGGCATCCAGCCGGCCCAAGGCGACTATTTCCAGGCAGTAAAGGGAGGAGGGCACGGCGACTATCGCCTGATTGTCCTGGCCCCGGGCAATGTGCAGGAAATGGCGGATCTGACCACCCTTGCCTTTGACCTTGCTGATAAGTGGCGCAATCCTGTGATGATCCTCAGCGACGGAATCCTCGGGCAGATGATGGAGCCGGTGGAGTTCTCAGAAAACGGCACTCTGCAACAGTTGGAAAAGCCCTGGGCGACAACGGGTGCAGTTGGCCGCAAGCCCAATATTGTCAACACTTTAGACATCATCGCTGACAAAGCTGAAAAGAACATGCAGGCTCTTTTGGCCAAGTACGACAGGATTAAGGCAGAAGAGGCTCGCTGGCAGGAAGTGGGCACTGAAGACGCGGACGTCATCCTGGTCGGCTATGGAACCTCAGGCAGGGTAGCCCGCTCCGCGATGGAGATGGCACGCAGACAGGGCCTGAAAGTCGGTCTGTTCAGACCCATCACCCTCTGGCCTTTCCCGGAGAAGCGCCTGCAGGAGCTGGCTAAGTCTGAAAGGACGTTCCTGGCTGTGGAGATGAGCGCCGGTCAAATGATTGAAGATGTGCGCCTGGCCGTCAACGGCGTCAGTCCGGTATACCTTAGCAATCGACTGGGCGGCATGGTTCCCACCCCGGAAGATGTGCTGGCTAAAATCCATGAGATCGTTGAAGGGAGGGTCAGCTAGTGCAAACAGTATTTCAAAAACCCGAAGCACTTACTGACGTGCAGATGCATTACTGTCCCGGGTGCACCCATGGTATAATTCACCGCCTGGTTGCCGAAGCCATAGACAGCCTGGGCATTCGTGAACAGGCCATTGGGGTGGCCAGTGTAGGCTGCTCAGTTTTTGCCTACGACTATTTCAACTGTGATATGCAGCAGGCTGCCCACGGCAGGGCGCCGGCAGTAGCCACCGGCATTAAGAGGGTTCGTCCTGATAACATCGTCTTCACCTATCAGGGCGACGGCGACTTGGCATCCATCGGCATGGCCGAAATCGTGCATGCCGCTGCCCGGTCTGAAAACATTACCGTTATCTTTGTCAACAATGCCATTTACGGTATGACCAGCGGCCAGATGGCCCCAACCACGCTCCTGGGCCAAAAGACAGCCACCTCACCCCGGGGCCGCACTGCAGAGGAAATGGGCTATCCCATTAAAATGTGTGAACTGCTGGCGACTTTGGAGGGGCCGGCCTACTTGACCCGTGTCTCAACCCATGATTCCCGCCATGTGCTCCAGGCCGGCAGGGCTATTAAAAAGGCCTTTGAAATGCAGCAGCAGAAAAAGGGATTTGCCCTGGTTGAAGTATTATCCACATGTTCGGTGAATTGGGGAATGACTCCGGTAGACGCCTTAAAGTGGGTAGAACAGAACATGGTTCCCTATTATCCTTTAGGTGTCTATAAAGATGTCACCGCAAAGGAGGGTAACTGATGGCTGAAATCATTATCGCGGGCTTTGGCGGCCAGGGTGTGCTGGTGCTTGGCCAAATGATCACTTATTCCGGCATGATTGAAGACAAGGCTGTTTCCTGGTTTCCGTCCTACGGCCCTGAACAGAGGGGCGGAACCTGCAACTGTTCAGTAGTTGTCTCGGAAGAGGAAATCGGCTCGCCACTTGTTACCGCACCTTCAGCGGCCATTGTGATGAATGTGCCTTCCTTCGACCGCTTCGAACCCAGGGTGGCCGAAGGCGGGATCCTGATCTACAACTCCTCTTTGATCGATAAGCAGTCCCAGCGCGACGAGATCAGGACAATTGCGGTACCGGCCAATGAAATCGCTGATGAACTGGGCAATGCCCGGGTGGCCAATATGGTTATGCTCGGCGCATTTATCGAGGCTACGAAGCTGATCAAGATCGAAAGTGTGGAAAAAGCGTTGAAAGAGGTGCTTTCTGAGCGCCATCACCACCTGATTCCACTGAACATGCAAGCTTTGGAGCGGGGAAGGGCATACCAATAGCAAACCCCGAGGGGAGGCTGTTGGTTTGGAGTGTTCGCTCAGATGGGCAGTTGTACGCTCAGTCAAGGATTTCCCAGGCAAGCAGGAACTGGATGTTGAGCTTGGCCCCAAAGTGGGCAAAGCAGTAAACTACCCCGACCTTACCGGGCCCTGCCGGGCAGGCGATGAAGTTCTGCTCAATACCACCGCTGAAGAACTGCAGCTGGGAACCGGAGGATGGCACTACGTTCTTGCCGTCCGCGGGAGGGAACGGAGCCTGGCAGGAGGCGGGCACATCATGAAGCTCCGCTATACACCCCTGCAGGGCAGGACTCTGTCAGTGGAGGAGGAGCAGAGTCCCTATCACGACATCCTGAAAAAGGCCGAGTCCCTCCAGGGGCTGCCGGTGGCAGTGGGCAGCCTCCACAGCATGCTTGCTCCCTTTGCCTGGATTATAAAGCAAAACTGTCAGAATATGCGCCTCGTCTATCTGATGAGCGACGGGGCTGCACTGCCCCTGGCTTTTAGCAGAACGGTCGACATGCTGAAAACCAGGGGCTTTATCGATCAGACGATTACCTTCGGCCATGCCTTTGGCGGGGATCTGGAGGCTGTCAACATCTACAGCGCTCTCTTGGCGGCAAAGCATGTCAGCCAGGCAGATCTGGCGGTGGTGCTGATGGGCCCTGGAGTAGTGGGCACCGGGACAAAATGGGGTACAACCGCCATTGAACAGGGCGTCTTCCTCAACGCAGCCCTGCAGCTAGGCGGCACTCCGGTAGCCATCCCGCGCTTAAGCGAAGGGGACCCCAGGCACAGGCACAGGGGTATCAGCCACCACACCCGCACTGTGCTGGCGAAAGTTGTCCAGTCAGAAGTCTTCCTGCCCCTGCCCCTACGCTATCGGGAACTCTTTCCCGGCGGCGAACAGCTCACGGGACTGCAGCATAAAATAGTCTGGGAGCAGACAGATGCAAGCTTTCAGGAGCTGCATGCTGCTGATCTCCCTTTTTCTACTATGGGACGCGGGCTTCAGGACGACCCCTTGTTCTTCCACGGAATTGCGGCTTGTGCCCAGTTCTGCCGAAGTCTGCCGGCAAATTGCCCGGATGGGGGAGGAAATGATGGTTCGGTAACGAAAGTGAACTAAACCAATCTGGAGGTGGTAAATGGAATGTCGAAAACCACAGTGATCCTAGTGCGCCATGGAGAAACTCTGTGGAACAAAGAGTTGCGCTACCAAGGCCAGCAGGACAGCCCCCTGTCTCCTAAGGGCCTGCAGCAGGCGGAGGTGGTTGGCAGTTTTCTGCAGAACCGCAGCATTGATGCCGTCTACAGCAGTGATCTGAAGAGGGCGCTGCTGACGGCGGAAAGCATTGCCAAACATCATCAGCTCACCCCCATAGTTGATCAGCGCCTGCGGGAGATAGCCTTTGGCGTATGGGAGGGCAAAACCCGCACTGAGGTGCAGGAGGAGTATCCTGAGGTATGGGAGGCACGCATCCGGGATGTGCTGACAACCCGGATTTCAGGGGGAGAGCTGCCCAGCGAAGTTCTGGAGCGCCTGCACAGCTTTCTCAACGCACTTCTCTCTGACTGTCGGGGACAGACGATTGCAGTTGTGTCCCACGGCGGCGCACTGCGTCTGTTGATCGCTTCACTCCTCCAAATGCCCTTAGAAAAGGCCCACTGCATCCACCAGAGCAATACAGGGATTTCCGAACTTATCCATTATGAGGATGGCGAGCGGTGCTGGTGGGAAGCGGCCTGCATCAACAGCACAGGCCATCTGGGATCATATTTTCTCTAGGCTGAGCATAGAGTTAGTTAATGCATAAGCTGAAGAGGTGGATCGGATATGTTTGCAGCAGGCGCCTTCACTGAATTAGCGGCGAAGTACTTTCTGCGCCACTTGCCGCTATACTTAGCACTTATCCTATTGTTTGTCACCGGTTTAGGCTTTGGTGCCGTGGCCACCCACAAACTTTCACCGGTTCAGAAGGACGACCTGGCCCGTTATATAGCAGGGGTGTATAATTCCTTAGGCGATAATTATGAGGCGACTGCGCCACGGGGCGAAGTGTTTGTGCAGAGTGTGACGGAAAACGTGGTGAAGACTGCGGGTCTCCTCTTTTTGCTGGGATTGACGGTGATCGGAGCCCCGCTGATCCTGGCCGTCGTGTTTGTCAGGGGCTTTGTCCTGGGGTTTACCGTGGGATTCCTCGTTCAGGAAACGATGGTCCAGGGCCTGATTCTGTCCACAACCTGCATTTTGCCCCATAATCTCCTGGTTGTTCCCGCACTTTTGCTTGGTGCAGGCGGAGCTCTGTCGTTTTCCGCCACAGCCCTCAAGACCATGCTCGGCCTGTCGAAGGACGGAATCTATGCCCAGTTCGCCAGCACCACCTTTTTAACTTTCTGCAGCGCCTGCCTGTTTGTACTGGCAGCCCTGGTTGAGACATACTTAACTCCAATTCTAGCCCAGTTTGGCAGCGGCTTTCTGATCTGAAGGGAGGGCTTTGATGTCTGATCAGCTTCTTTTTGATGCTTACTGCTCCTTTCTCCGTATTGAAAAGGGACTCTCTGAGAATACTGTAGATGCCTACTCCGCTGATTTGCGCCAGTTTCGCAAGTTTCTGGCCAAGTACAAGCTTTCCTTGGCAGATGTGGATGTACAAGACATTGCCCTGTATCTTAAGGAGTTGGAAGGACAGTCAATTGCGCCGCGTTCGAGGGCCCGCAAGATCTCTTCCTTGCGGAGCTTTTTTGACTACCTCGTTGATGAACAGGCTGTTGCCAACAACCCCTGCGCCTATGTGGCCATGCCGAAAACGGCAGCCAAGCTGCCTCAGATCCTGAGTGAACAGGAAGTGCTGGCCCTTCTTGATGCCCCGACCCTGGACAAGCCCGCGGGCTACCGTGATCGGGCCATGCTGGAGGTAATGTACGGCTCTGGACTGAGGGTGTCGGAACTGGTTGGCTTAAATGTTGGCGACATTGATGAGCTGGGTTTTGTCCGCTGCCTGGGCAAAGGAAACAAGGAAAGGATCATACCCATCGGCAGCCATGCCCTCCAGGCAGCCTCGGATTACCTGAAATACGCCAGGGGGCGCTTAGTGACCAATCCCCGGGAGCGGGCGCTGTTTGTGAACGCCCGGGGAAGCCGCCTTACCAGGCAGGGATTTTGGAAAATCCTCAAAGGCTGGGCTAAGGCTGCAGGTATCAAAAAGGAGATATCGCCCCATATGATCCGGCACTCCTTTGCCACCCACCTTTTGAGGCATGGCGCGGATTTGCGCTCAGTTCAGGAAATGCTCGGCCATGCCGATTTAACTACTACGCAGATCTATACGCATCTGGACAAGGGACATTTGCGCGATGTTTACGGTAAGGCCCATCCTCGTGCGAGAAAGGAAGAGGAAGCATGAAAAGGATTGTAATCGTTGTCTTAGACAGTGTAGGCGTAGGCTCACTTCCCGACGCCCATATTTACGGTGATGAGGGCAGCAATACCCTGGGAAATGTGTCCCGGGCGGTTGGCGGCCTGAATCTGCCGAACATGGGGAGACTGGGGCTCGGCAACATTGTTCCTGTTGAGGGAGTGCCACCGGCGGATAAACCGGAGGGCGCCTGGGGGAAGATGGCAGAGGTTTCGAAGGGCAAGGACACTACGACAGGCCATTGGGAAATTGCCGGCTTGACACTGGATGCGCCTTTTCCCACTTACCCTGAAGGGTTCCCCGCTGAAATCATGGAAGCCTTTGAAGCCCAAATCGGCCGCAAGACCCTGGGCAACTATCCCGCATCCGGCACAGTGATCATTGACGAGCTGGGAGAAGAACACATGAAAACGGGCTTTCCCATCGTCTACACCTCCGCGGACAGTGTTTTCCAAATCGCTGCCCATGAGGAAATCGTACCCCTGGACCAGCTCTACGCATGGTGTGAGACTGCCAGGGGCCTGCTCCAAGGCAAGCATGGAGTGGGGCGGGTAATTGCCAGGCCTTTTGTAGGCGAGCCCGGTTCCTTTCAGCGTACCGCCAACCGCCATGACTACAGCCTGCCTCCTCTGCGTCCTACTGTGCTGGATGCCCTTGGAGAAAAGGGTATTCCTGTCTACGGTGTAGGCAAGATTTCAGATATCTTTGCCGGCCAAGGAATCAGCGAGTCCTTCCCGACCAAGGGTAACCAGGCGGGGATAGATCAGGTTGTGCAGCTGATGGAGGAAAAAAGGGAAGACTGCCTGATTTTCGCTAATCTGGTGGATTTTGACATGCTGTGGGGCCACCGCAACGATGCGGCGGGCTATGCCAAGGGCCTGGAAGAGTTCGACGCCCGCCTGCCTGAAATCATGGCCGGACTGCGAAGCGGCGACCTCTTGTTTATCCTGGCAGATCACGGCTGCGACCCGACCTTCCCGGGGACAGACCATACCCGGGAGTATGTGCCGCTGTTGGTAGCCGGAGAGAGTGTCAACCCAGTCCATCTGGGAGTCCGCCGCAGCTTTGCCGATGTGGCCAAGACAGCCGCAGACTGGTTCGGGGTTGAGTATGAGACCGTGGGGATCAGTTTTCTGCCTGAAATCAGATCATAAGGGTGTGATGGGATGCATGCTGTGGACTTGATACAGAAAAAGCGGGACGGGGGGCGTTTGTCCCGCACAGAGTTGGAGTTTCTGGTGAAAGGGTACGTGGGAGGCGAGATTCCCGACTACCAGATGGCTGCCTGGCTGATGGCAGTTTTCTTCAGGGGCATGGATGCAGAGGAAATCGCTGATCTGACGCTGATTATGGCCCATTCAGGCGATACACTGGATCTCAGCGGGATTCAGGGCATCAAGGTGGATAAGCACTCCACTGGCGGCGTTGCCGATACCACCACCTTAGTTGTAGCCCCTTTGGTAGCCAGCCTCGGCGTACCTGTGGCGAAGATGTCTGGACGGGGACTGGGACATACCGGCGGCACCGTTGACAAGCTGGAGAGCATTCCCGGGTTTCAGGTTGAACTTAGCCCACAGCAGTTTATTACCCAGGTGAACACCATAGGTCTAAGCCTGGTTGGTCAGACCGGGCAGCTGGCCCCTGCCGACAAGCTGCTCTATGCCCTGCGCGATGTCACTGCCACAGTGGAGTCGATTCCCCTGATCGCATCTTCCATTATGAGCAAGAAGATTGCAGCGGGGGCAGACGGCTTTGTGCTGGATGTGAAGGCTGGGAAGGGAGCTTTCATGAAAACCGAGGAGGAAGCTGTGGAGCTGGCCAAAACAATGGTGCAGATCGGCAGGCTTGCCAAGCGGGAGACAGTCGCCTTGGTTACAGACATGAATCAGCCTTTGGGCAGGGCAGTTGGGAATGCCCTGGAGGTCAAGGAAGCGATCCTTACTTTGCGGGGCCAAGGGCCGGCAAGGCTTACAGAGCTGTGCCTGGAGCTCGCTGCGGAGATGCTGCTGCTGGCAAATGCAGTTCAGTCGCGCAGTGAAGCCAGGCGCCTTCTGGAGGAAAGCCTGCAAAGCGGCAAGGCGTTGCACAAGTTCAAAGAGCTCATTGAAGCCCAGGGCGGCCAGGCAGATGTTGCAGATGACTTAAGTCTGCTGCCGCAGGCAGCGCACACCACGGAAGCAGCCGCACCGGCTGCCGGCTATGTGCAGGCGATTGATCCGCTGATTATTGGCATTTCCGCCATGGAACTCGGAGCGGGCAGGGAACATAAGGATTCCGTAATCGATCTTGCAGTCGGCATAGAACTCAAGGCTGAAATCGGTGATTATGTCGAGGCTGGAATGCCCTTGGCGACAATTTATGCCAACGATCCGCACAAGCTCCGGGAGGCTGCCGGCAAGGCGCTGCAGGCGTTCCAAATCGGCGACGGCAAGCCGGCCCTCAAGCCTACGATTTATCGGAAAATCACTGCGGAACAGTTATAAAGGATAGTCCTGCCCCATACTTATTGTTATGGGGGGGAAGACTGTGACTTTTCCAGTGCGTTTTAACTCTTGTCTAAAATGGGTGACTGCAGCAGTCCTCTGTCTCAGTTTTCTGGCTGGGCAGGCGGCCGCCCTTGATGTGGGCGGCAAAGCTTATTTCCTGATGGATCCCTACAGCGGGCGTGTTTTCCTGGCAGACGACGCAGAAGAAGCACTGCCGGTTGCCAGCATTTCCAAAGTGATGACCCTGGTTCTGATCCTGGAGGCAGCAGACCGGGGTGAGGTGAGCCTGGACGATTTGGTTGCCGCCAGCCCCTTTGCAGCCAGCAAGCGAGGCTCCCGGATCTGGCTGGAAGCAGGGGAGCAGCTGCCTTTAGGCGAGCTGATCTACGCAATTGCGGTGGGTTCTGCCAACGACGCCGCGGTTGCTGCAGCCGAGTTTCTGGCCGGCAGCGAGGACAGCTTTGTGGAGCTGATGAATGTCCGCGCCCGGGAACTGGGTTTGGAGCAGACTGTATTCAGAAACTGCACCGGCCTTCCCGAAGAGACGGGCTCGAATCAGATGAGCGCCAAAGACGTGGCCGCTCTGGTGCGGCACGCCTTGACCGTTCCAGGCCTGATGGACTTTGTGTCAACTTATGAACATACCATGCGTGCCGACACAACCGGCATTCCGGTCCTGTGGAACGGAAACAAGCTGCTGCGCCGCTACTACGGGGTGGACGGCATGAAGACCGGCTTTACAACTGAAGCCGGTTACTGCATCGCGGCCACCGCCGAAAGGGATAATTTGCGCCTCATTGCTGTAACCCTGGGGCACAAAAGCGAAGAAGAACGGGAGAGTGCCGCAAGGGCCCTTTTGGATTACGGCTTCCGCAAGTATCAGAGCCTGGAGCTCTACGGCCCCCAGGAAGCAGTTGGATCTTTAGAATGCCCGACCGGAAATCCCCAGGTTGTGGACGTTGTCCTGCCTGACAAATTCCTGGTTACCGTGGAGCGGGGCAAGGAGCTTGACCTAACCACTGTGATCCAGCTGGAAGCAAATCTGGCGCCGCCTGTGCAAGCAGGTCAAATCGTCGGCAGCATCTGCGCCTATTATGGTGAGGAAGTGGTGGGCATGAGCCCCCTGACAGTGAGGCAGACTGTGGAAAAGCTCAGCCTGCCGGCGCTGATTGTGCGCTTGGCGCAGGCCTTGGCAAAGGCTGTGTTTTAATTTCCTTTTATTAGCAGGTATACGGGCATTCCCCTAGAAAATCTCTTTATACCACAATGGGGAGGGAAGCCTGTGCAGTATGATTTTCAACTGGAGGGACAAGCCCTGATCGCGACACTACGGGGCGAGCTGGACTTACACACTTCGCCGGAGTTCAAGGACACGCTGACTAAACTCTTCGAAACCCACTCCACCCTCAAGCATTTGATCATGAATGTGAAAGGACTCACATTCATCGACAGTTCAGGCCTGGGAGTCATCCTCGGACGTTATCGGGTGATTCAGGAAAGGGGAGGGCGGCTCTTTTTTGTGCAAGCGAATCCTCAGATTAAACGTATCCTGCAGATGTCGGGCTTTCAGAAAATATCGGAGTTTGCCAATTCCACTGAAGATGTCTTAGAACGGGTCTAAGGAGGCGACTTTAATGAAAACTGCAAACTGGATTAAACTTGAGATTCCCAGCGACACCCGCAATGTAGCCTTTGCCCGTACGGCGGTTGCGCTGTTTGCCAGCCAGTTGGACTGGACTTTAGATGAACTGGAAGACATTAAAGTGGCCGTCTCTGAAGCGGTGTCTAACTCCGTTATACATGGATATAGCCTGCAAGAGGGCGTTGTAATAGTGGAAGCCCGGTATGAAGGACCTGAACTGAGTATCAGCATCGAGGATTTTGGGCAGGGTATTGCCGACATTGAACAGGCCCAGGAGGTTGGGTTCACCAGCATTCCGGAGGAACGGATGGGGCTTGGATTCACCTTTATGCATGAATATATGGATCAGGTTTTAGTTGCTTCGGAAGTGGGGAAGGGGACCAAAGTCACCATGGTTAAGCGGGTTAAAGATGTGGAGAGCTAGGGATGCCCATGACACAGGAGCAGTTCCGGCACTTGATTTCCCAATCCCAGCAGGGAGACCAGGCAGCCCGCAGCCGGCTGGTGGAAGCTAACCTTCCGTTGGTGCACAGCATTGCGAGAAGGTTCTTGGAGCGCGGTTTAGAATATGAGGATTTGGTGCAGATCGGCTCGTTGGGTCTGCTCAAAGCCATTGATGACTTTGACTTAAGTTATGATGTGCGCTTTTCAACCTATGCGGTGCCCAAGATCATGGGTGAGATTAAGCAGCATCTGAGGAAGGCCTCTGCATTGCAGGTGGGGCGCTCCACAAAAAAGCTCGCGTCCGATGCGCTGCAGGTCAAGGACAGGCTGGCCCAGGCGCTGGGGCGCAGTCCCACCATTTCTGAGATTGCCGCTGAGCTCGAAGTGGAACCGGAAGATGTAGTGTTCGCCTTTGATGCAGTTGCCCCGGTGTACTCTCTGCAGGCCAGAATCGCCGACGGCGGGGAGGAGGCGCCGGAGCTCCAGGATTTTGTGGCAGCCCGGGGCGGCCATGAAAACCTGATGCTCAAACAGGCCCTGGAAAGGCTGACCCCTGATGAACGCCGCATCATTTTCCTCCGCTATTTTGCAGAAAAAAGCCAAAGTGAAGTGGCTAAAGAGCTGGGGATCTCCCAGGCGCAGGTCTCCCGGCAGGAAGCCAGGATCATTCGACAGCTGCGATACGAGTTATAGAAAAGAGGAGTAATTTGTTTGCCGACCTACATTTGCATACAACTGAATCAGACGGTACCTGGACTCCCGCAGAGCTGGTGCGTGAAGCGCGCAAAGCCGGCCTGGCGGCGGTGGCGGTTACCGACCATGACACTACAGAGGGCATTGAAGCTGCCCAGAAAGCTGCCCCT
Organism: Bacillota bacterium; assembly: GCA_012518325.1. Taxonomy (GTDB): domain Bacteria; phylum Bacillota; class Limnochordia; order Darwinibacteriales; family Darwinibacteriaceae; genus UBA5420. The sequence continues at coordinate 5,358 of JAAYSR010000267.1, read as the reverse complement.
GAGGATCTGCAGGTGATTCCCGGCATTGAGTTGGGCGCAAGCAGCCCAAGGGGGGACGAGGTGCATGTGGTGGGGCTGTGGATAGACCCTGGCTATGGGCCGCTGCAGGAAAGACTTGCGGTGCTGAGACAGGAACGGATCGCCCGCATAGTCAGGATCTTGGATCGCCTGGCTGATCTGGGTATCTTTTTGAGCGAAGCAGATGTGCAGGAGTTTTCCCATCGGGATGTATTGAGCCGCAGCCACATTGCTTCTGCAATGGTGAAAAAGGGGATCGTCCAGACCAAGAAAGAGGCTTTTGATGCCTACATCGGGCAAGGGGCTCCTGCCTATGTAAAGCGCCCCAAGCTCACTCCGGAGCAGGCGGTGGAGTTAATCCTAGGCGCGGGAGGCGTGCCGGTCCTGGCCCATCCGGGCCTGCTGAAGGATCTGTCTATTCTTCCCTCCATGGTTCAGGCGGGTTTGATTGGACTGGAGACAGTTCATCACAGCCACAGCCCGGAACAGGAGGAATACTTCCTAGGGCTTGCCGCCGAACTGGGTCTGCTGCCCAGCGGGGGTTCGGACTGCCACGGTCCGGGGGGGAAGGATGAGATTTATCTGGGTAAGTACAAGGTACCTTGGAAATGGCTGGCCGATCTGGCGAAAAAGCGAGAGGGATCACAATGATCCGTGCTTATGCCGGTTTTTCCCTGCAGGGCATTGGCGGTTTTGCCCGAATATGATGATTAGAATCTCCTTCAACCGTGAAATTAGAAGTCGCGAAGCTAATTCGGAACTTGAGGAGTTGGGCAGATGTCGCATTTAATGGGGGGCAAGGTATCTTTAGAATTAGTTAAGCCGCATCGCTACCGGGCGCACTATCACATTGTCGTTGATGAAGCATGCATTGGAGAAATCGAACTGGATCATATCGCCTGGCGAAGCGGTGAAGCGGAACTGAAAATTGAAATCTTCGATGGTGAGATGCGGGGTCTCGGGTATGGAACTGATGCTGTAATCACCCTTTTGAGACAGGCTTTTCTTAAAATGAACCTGAGCCGTATATACCTGCGCGTTCAAGCCTGCAACAGGGCTGCGCTGCGCTGCTATGAGAAGGCGGGTTTTAAGAAGGAAGGCCGCCTGCATCGCCAGACGGATCAGGACACCAAAGAAGAGATTTTCCTGATGGGCATCACCAGGGCTCAGTTTTTACAGGGTCCGCACCCACAGGCAGTCTAGTTTTACTCTCTTTTAAGGACCGCGATTTCGCGGTTCTTTTTCATCTCCCCCATAAGCTGAGGTTTTTAACGAATGTTATAAGCGGAAACTGCCAAGAAGGGCAAGGATTCTCTCAGGCAGTGTCGAACAATACAGAATGCATTTCTTTTAGAAAGTAAACGGAGGGGTATTTATGCTCAGAATTTTCGCTCTAGGTGGTCCAGTAATGATCCCGCTGCTTCTATGCTCGATTTTTGCCTTAGCTATCGGGATTGAAAGGTTGTGGTATTTGCTGCGGTCAAGAGTGGATACCGATGACCTCCTGGAAGATATTAAGCTGTCGTTAGGCCAGGGTAAAGTGCTGGAAGCAATGCAGATTGCCAAGAAATCCCGAGGACCCGTCGCTGCTGTGCTGGCTACGGGAATAGCTCATTATGACCAAGACCGAGAGGAAATCAAAGAGCACATGACCGTGGTTGGCCAGGAAGAAATTCATAAAATGGAGAGACGCCTCGGCGCCCTGGACTTCATCGTGACCGCGTCTCCGCTCCTGGGAATTTTAGGTACAGTGACCGGCATTATTGACAGTTTTAACGTTATGGGCGCCATGGAAGGGGTAACCCAGGCTTCTGCATTAAGTATCGGCATTGCTGAAGCGCTGATTACTACCGCGACAGGTTTGATCATTGCAGTGCCGACAATGGCGCTGGCCAGCTACCTTAACAGTGTAGTCAATACCCTCATTGCGGATATGAACAAGAAATCCAATGAGCTCCTCAATGTGCTGGATGCAAGGAGTGACATTTAATGAATTTTCAGCGTTCGAAAAGAAGGCGTAACAGCCCGGATATAACGCCCCTGATTGACGTTATGTTCTTTATGCTGGTGTTCTTTATGGTCTTTTCCACATTGAAAACTGAGCCCATGGGCCTGGACGTGGAGCTGCCAAGGGCGGTTACCGGAACTGCCCAGACCAGCACAAGTTTTGAAGTAGTTGTGGACAAGTCTGGTGCCTTTTATGTTTCCGGACGCCATGTTACCGGTGCAGAGCTTGAACAGGATTTGGTCCAGAGGCTCCAGGTCAATCCCGATATTTTTGTGATCGTTAAAGCGGACAAGGAAGTTCGCTATGAGCATGTCGTCAGGGCATTAGATCATATCCGCGGAGTCGGCGGCTATAGATTGGGTTTAGCGGTTGAACAAGGAACGTAGAGGAAGGAGGGAGAGATGTGCATAACCCCTTTGGTGATGATGCACCGTTAAATCGTTTTATTTTGATATCTGTGATCCTCCATGCGATCCTTTTTTTCGCGCTGCCAGATCTAAGCTCTATTTTCGATGTTGACACTCCAGGGCTTGCTGGAGGAGGGGTTATTCAAGTAATGCATGTTGAGACGTCAGTTAATCCCCGGCCCTCTCCGGTGACGGATCGTCTCTCCCAGTCAACGGTTCCGCGGGTAACCGAACCGCGGCCCCAGCCGGAAGAGCCTCCTCAAGAACAGGCAGTTGCTGAGGCAGAAGAAGCCCAGGTGCCGGAACCCCAGGTTGAACAGGCCCGTGCGGTGGAGCCCGAACCGGAACCAACAGTTGAGGCGGAACAGGCTGAACCCGAAGTGCCTGAAGTGCCCGAGCCTCCGGAGGTTGCCGAGCAAGGTGAACTGCTGACCAGTGCTGACGGTCCCGAAGTAGTGGTGGAGACTGAGCCGAAGGAGCCGGTTGAACCGCGCGTTGAGGCCCGGCCTGAGCCTCAGGAAAGGCCTGAATCACAACAGAGCGGTTCAGGAACAGGCACAGAGGGTGCCAGTGATGAATCCGGTGTGACAGAATCCGGAACCGGCACAGCTGAGACTGCTCCTCCGACACCGCCCCCGCCGGCAAGCGGCAGAGATCTCCATGGCGGCGGCGCACCGCTTTATCCGAAGAATGCAGAACATGATCAAGTGGAAGGTGTCGTATTCTTAGCAATTGAGGTATCAGCCGCAGGCACTTTGAAGGATCTGATTCTGGAGAGGTCCTCCGGCGATGAGCGCCTGGACTTTCAAGCTGTATCCCATATCCAGAACAGATGGTTCTTTGAAAGTCAGCCCTACGACTATAGAATGGAGGTCGCGGTTGTGTTCGCCAAAGAGGGTGACAGCAATCGCATTGTCCCCAGGCTTGAGTACGGAGAGGTTAGTTGGCTGAATGCACCATAGAGGGGGGAAGAACAAGAATGCGAAGGAAGTTTGCACTTGCTTTAGTCGGAGTACTCATAGTGACGCTTTCCTGTTCCTTCGTCGCCACGGTTTTGGCTGCAGTTCCGAAGGTGCAAATCGACAATGAGTACATTCGAATTGTAGTGAATGCCGACCAGGCCGATACCGGACGCTTTTCGGTGGGAACGACCGGGGGAGATCCTGAGCGCACCACTGATCAGAACAAGCACCTGATTTACGGCGGAGATGATCCGTGGACGTCCTACACTACAATTCGCATCGGCAATCAAAACTGGGTTTATGGAGGCAAGACAGACCGGCGGGCAGGTTTCAACGCCCTTTACGGCGAAATGATCCAGCCTCCCACCGTGGTGGACGGCAAGATAGAAAGCAGCTGGAGGCTGGGGCCGGTCCAGGTGTGGCAAATTCTCAGCATCACCCGGAGCAGCACCACAGGACTTTTAGACACGGCCCAGATTGAGTATCATGTGGAAAACCTGGATACTGACCCCCATATGGTCGGCTTGCGCCTGATGCTGGATACCATGTTGGGCAGCAACGACGGCGCACCGTTTCGTGTCGACGACCGTGCGATTACCACCGACAACGTTTATTATGCCCAGGACATGCCCCAGTTTTGGCAGGCCTTTGACTCCTTGGCCAACCCCCAGGTCATGTCCCAGGGAACATTGACTGGTCCCGGCGTAACGACGCCTGACCGCGTTTACTTTACCAACTGGGGAAGCCTGGCAGACAGTCCCTGGAATTTCGACTTTACTCCCGGCAGGGATTTTCAGCGCCTCGGCGAATGGGAGCTCGACAGCGCCATTGCGCTGTTTTGGGACCAGGTTCCCCTGGCCCCCGGCGAAGTACGAACCTATGTCTCTTATTACGGACTGGGCGGCGTAACTATTAACCCCGGTGAACTGATGCTGGGTGTAACTTCACCGGCGGAGATCACAACTGATCCCGACGGATTCCAGACATTCTCCATTATCGCCTATGTGCAAAATGAAGGCCAGGGCGAAGCCCTGGATGTCGTAGCTGAGTTGAAGCTGCCGCCTGGACTGCAGCTCGTAGGCAGCCCCGCCAAGGTGCAGCTGAACAGTCTCCAAGTTGGCGAGACTAAACAGACGGGCTGGCAGGTAGGCGTGCGCAGCCTTACAGAAGGCACATTCACCTATGAGGTGGAAGTAACAGCCAAGAACAGTGAGCCGAACAAGGTGCGGCGGGATGTGCAGGTGTTAAGCCCTGCCAAGCTGCAGGTGCTCTTCAGCGGGCCTCCGGGACTGGGCATTAAGGACGAGCGCTATGAACCGTCCACCTTCGAAGCCAAGGCAACGGTGCGCAATGACGGAGGCACCAAGTTCTATGGCGGCACCTTTGAAATTCTGTATCCGTTAGGCCTCGAACTCGTGCAGGGACAGAACGCAAAGCGCTTCCCCGGCACAATCGAGCCTGGACAGGAAGTATCGTTTAAGTGGCTGTTAAGGCCGAAGGACGGCTTTTCCGGTCCGCTGCCCTACTCGCTGCGCACAATTGATGAGCGAGGCCAGCAGAAGGTGGAAAACATGTTTATCATCGTCCCCGAGCTGAAGCCTAAAGTATGGGTAGGGGAGCCCCAGGTGCCAGGCGGAGGCCTGGTCAGGGCCGGTGATTACTTCTCACTGCCGGTGTGGGCAACCAACATCCACGATTTTGCGGCAGCGGAAATCGACCTGTCCTTTGACCCAGAACATCTGGAGATCGTAGGACGAACCCTGGACATTTCCCGAGGGACCCTGTTTGTAGACGGAGAGTGGCAGATGCCTCAAGTGTTCAATGAAACAGGGCAGGTGCTCGGCCTCAAAGGGGACCGGGGGGCAGGCAACGAACTGAAGCTTTCCTACGGGACGCTGGTGACAATTCACTTCCGGGCCAAGACTGCCGGACTGGGCAGAGTGTCTGTGGAACGGGCACGGGT
>JAAYSR010000266.1 GCA_012518325.1 Bacillota bacterium | reverse complement strand
TAAAGGAGACCCCGATGTGACAAAAATAGCTGTGTTTGTTATCCTTGTTCTGTTTGTGCTCTTGCCTTCCGGCCTGGCTGTCTTTATATACGAACAGCATTTTGGCCAACGCTATGAGACCTATGTGCCCTTGAGCCGCAGCCTGGACGAATTCCAGGGGCTGCAGAGGGAGAGGCGCACCTTCGTCTCCAAGCAAGGGCAGAAGCTTGCGGGCTACAAGTATTACAAAGAAGGGCTGAACCCTAAAGGGACGGTGATTATCGCCCACGGCCTAGGGGGCGGAGGGCACAACTCCTATTTGGACATCGCTGACTATCTTGCAGGCAGCGGTTACTGGGTTTTTGGCTATGATGCCACCGGCAATGATGAAAGCGAGGGCAAATCTGTCAGGGGCCTGCCCCAGGGGCTGATTGACCTGGACTACGCCATCCGCTATGTGAAAGACAGTCCTGATTTTGCAGGTCTTCCTATCTTCCTCTTTGGGCACAGCTGGGGCGGCTATTCCGTGGGCAGTGTGCTTAAGTTTCATCCCGATGTTAAAGCGGCTGTAATTGCCGCAGGATTCAACAAGCCGGTTGATATGATTGCCGAGGTGGGCGGAAAGATAGCGGGGAAAGCGGTACACCTTTTGCTTCCCTACATCTCCCTTTACGAACGGCTGAAGTTTGGGACTTACGCCAACCAGACCAGCATAGCCGGGTTTGAACACTCAGCTGCCGGAGTTATGATCCTGCACAGTATGGATGATAATACAGTTCCTCCTGCTGTCGGCTGGGATCTCTTCCAGGCCCGCTATGGCAATGACCCCAGGTTCCAGTTTGTCAGGTTTGACGATCGGGGACACAACTGGATCTGGCATGCCGACAGCGCCAGGGCCTACCGGGCAGAATTCAACGAACAGTTTGCAGCCTATTTGGAATCGTTAAACCAGGAATTCACTCCGGAAATTCGCGCAGATTACCTTGGGAAGCATCTGGACAAGGGCCTGCTCTATGCCCTGGACGATGAGATCATGGGCCGAGTTGTAGGTTTCTATGATCAATACGCTCTTAAGCAATAGGGCATGTGGGCCAAAGGATTCTCGCGGCGGAAGGGAAGGATCCTTTTTTTGCGGAATCCAGCGAACTGTTTTGGCAAAAGCGAGGTATACATAGTGAAGGCAGGAGAGGCAGGTGGTCAGAATCAAGGATCAGGAAGTCGTTCAACAAGTTCTGGCAGGCAACACCGAGTGGCATCACAAGAGAGTGCTCACAGTTCCGCTGCAATCTGTTTTTCACCTTGAGGCTGCAGAACAAACGGCAGCGCAAGCACTGAAAAACGGAAGCAGAAGAGGTCAGAGTGCTGCTTAACGCTCTGCCGGCCAAGGAATCGATCGTACTTATCCTTTGTTATATTAACGATCTGACAATTCGCGAAGCAGCGGAAGTGCTGGGCATTCCGGAGGGAACCGCTAAGTCGCGCCTTAACCGCGGCCTAAACCGGCTGCGGAAATTACTTTTGCAGGAATCTGCTGCGGGGAGGGAAGCAAGTGGAAAACGAACTGAGGCAGAAATTTGAACAGGCAAGAAAGGCCGCCCTGCCCATTGATGTACGAAGGAGGGTGATGGAGAAGATCCAAGCCCCAAGGAGGCAGTTAAGACACCTCGTTCTGATTCCAGCCCTGTTAGGATTGGCGCTGGTGCTCTGGCTGGCTTTGCCCGGGGCAGAAGCGCCGAAACTGGATCCAGCCCCGGAGTCGTTTCAAGTGGTTGTGGAGTATCGCAGCAGGTTTCCCCCCTATCTCAGCCCCTACGGGAATTTGGAGATACTTAGAATAAAGAAAGGCAGTGAGTCTTTATGAGAAGAGCGACGTTACGGCTGGCGGGAGCGGTCCTCCTCGTACTCGCCTTGGCAGGCAGCGCCTGGGCGCAGCTGGATGTAGCCGCCCCCTTTCTCACCCAGGAGGTGGGAGATTACTATATCAAGGCCCGGGTTCTCGAGCCTGCCGGGCAGCCGCTTGAGGTGATGGTGGAAGTGTACTCCCAGGGGGATATAACCGTCACCAAGACAGAGGTCCTCGGGCGGTCGTTTGAGTTTGCTATGCAGGAGATCTGGGTTCCTGAGACAGACCTGGAGCTGTTTTATGAGAACTATGAGGTCAGAATTGTGGGGATGCAGGAAGTCTTAGGGCGCAGAGCCCTGGAAGTGGAGCTGATCCACAAGCGAAGCCAACAAGTACGGGAAAAGTACTTGATTGACCAAGAGACCGGGCTGGCGTTGAACAAATATACCTACGACCGGGCTGGGAATCTGGTCCAGGGATTCGAGGCGGTAGAAGTTGATTTTGCACCGGACTTTTCTGCCCTCGATGTTGACAGCATACCATTTCGCATGGATCTGGAGCACAAACCCTTGTCCAAGGAAGTCTTCGGCGAGCTCTTGCCCTGGCTTAACCTGGACGCTCTGCCCCTGCCTGAGGGATATGCAGTTGTGGCCTACTCTGAAGCAACTTCAGCCTGGCATAGGGAAAACCCCTTTTTCCAGGAAAACTACCCCGGTCTTCCGTTAGGTGCTTACTGGGTTTGGGTGTCTGACGGTTTTGAAGCAATCATTATTGAAGTGTTCGCTGCAACAGGCGAAGAGATTGTTATTACAGCAGACTCCTATTTGGAAGTTGTTGAACTGCCCTCAGGCGCTGCGGCAGTTGCGTTAGCAGGACAGCCGGCCACCATCGAGGTGCAGGGCAGTGACTTGTCTGGGCCCGACATCACAGAGAT
>JAAYSR010000265.1 GCA_012518325.1 Bacillota bacterium | reverse complement strand
CCTTTTGTCCATTTTAAACCAAAAGGCCCAGACGATTGTGACTACAACCGACTTAGACAGCTTTACGGCTGAGACGAAACAGCGCGCCAGTGTGTTTTCCATCGAGCAGGGGCGGGTTATACAGTAGGGAGGCGTGGCTGTGTTTTTGCACATGGGAAATGATGCTGTGGTACCCATGAAGGAAGTGATCAGTGTGATCAGCCTGGAAGGGGACCCATCGGAGCTGAACCGGGAATTTCTAAGGACTGCCGAAGAAGAGGGTTTTGTGGTACAATTAACTGCAGAGCCTGTCTCGATTGTGGTATGCACCAAGAAAATTTACCTGTCGCCCATATCTGCCAAGACACTGTATAAGAGGGCGTCCAGTAATGATTTTGACTTTTGAGACTGAGTTTTAAGGAGAGTTGATAAATTTTGGAAAAGCAGCAAATGGCTCCTAATTATACAGCAGACCAGATCCAGGTTTTGGAAGGGCTTGAGGCGGTCAGGCTCCGCCCAGGCATGTATATCGGGAACACTGACGTCTATGGGTTGCACCATCTTTTTGTGGAGGTCGTGGACAATTCCATTGATGAAGCCATGGCCGGCTATTGTGATCTCATTGAGGTCGTCATCTACGAAGATGGTTCTTTGTCTGTGCGGGATAACGGCAGCGGTATTCCTGTGGAAATTCATTCGAAAACCGGGATCTCCACTCTGGAGACAGTCCTGACCATCCTCCACGCCGGAGGCAAGTTTGGTCAGGAAGGCGGCCATTACAAGGTATCGGGAGGACTTCACGGGGTTGGTGTTTCTGTTGTCAACGCTCTCTCGGAATGGCTGGAGGCTCAGGTGTGGTATAACGGGCGCCATTATTCTCAAAGGTATGAAAGGGGCGTAGCACAAGAGCCTCTTCAAGATCGGGGCCCCACGAAGGAACATGGGACTTTGATCCGGTTCAAGCCTGATCCTGAGATTTTCGATACAGTAGACTTCCAGGCTGAAATGATCGTCTACCGCCTGCGGGAACTGGCCTTTTTGAACAAGGGGATAACCATTACTTTTATTGATCACCGCACTAAGCGCGAGCACCGCTTCCTGTTCAAGGGCGGAATCATATCCTATGTGGATTATCTGAACCGCAAAAAGACGGTGATTATGAAAGAGCCTATCTATCTCACCGCGGAAAAGGACGGCATTGAGGTGGAAGCGGCCATTCAGTACAATGACAGCTATGCTGAAACCACCCTCAGTTTTGCCAATAATATCAACACCCATGAAGGCGGAACCCATTTGATCGGCTTCCGCAGCGCCCTGACGCGCACAGTCAATGACTATGCCCGGCGCAGAGGGCTGCTCAAGCCCAATGATGAGAATCTCACCGGTGATGATGTCCGGGAGGGCTGCACAGCCATTATCAGTGTGCGCATTCCGGATCCTCAGTTTGAAGGGCAGACCAAGACCAAGCTTGGCAACAGCGAGGTTAAAGGTCTGGTTGAATCCATCGTCGCCGAGGAACTGGCAGATTATCTGGAACAAAACCCAGTTGACGGCAAGCGCATTGTGGATAAGGGCATTCAGGCCGCCCGGGCCAGGCAGGCTGCCCGCAAGGCCAGGGAGCTCACCCGCCGGAAAAATGCCCTGGAGATATCTTCTTTGCCGGGCAAACTGGCAGACTGCAGCTTAACAGATCCCGAGCTGTGTGAGATCTTTATTGTGGAGGGCGATTCTGCCGGCGGTACAGCTAAGCAGAGCAGAGACCGCCGCTTCCAGGCTATCCTGCCGCTGCGGGGAAAAATCCTGAATGTGGAAAAAGCCCGTCTGGACAAAATCTTGAGCAATGAAGAAATCAGGTCCATGGTTACAGCCTTTGGCACCGGCATCGGCGAAGACTTTGACATAACCAGGGCCCGCTACCATAAAGTGGTGCTCATGACCGACGCAGACGTCGACGGTGCCCATATTCGCACACTGCTTTTGACATTCTTCTATCGCTACATGCGTCCCCTCCTGGAAGAGGGCTATGTCTATATCGCTCTGCCTCCCCTTTATCAAGTGCGTAAGGGACAGGAGTCATACTATGCCTTTGACGACAGCGAGCTTGAAGAAATCCTCGAACGGGTCGGCCGTTCCGGCGCGATCATCCAGCGCTACAAAGGTCTGGGTGAAATGAATGCGGATCAGCTGTGGGAAACTACCATGGATCCGGAAAAACGCACGATATTGCAGCTGAAAGTGGATGATGCCCTTATGGCGGATGAAATTTTCAGCACCCTCATGGGAGAGAAGGTTGAGCCGCGCCGTGAGTTCATTGAGGAGCATGCCCATGAAGTCACAAATCTTGATATCTAACCGGGAGTGGATCTAGTTGAGTGTAAATCTGCAGAATGGAAAAACGATTCCCGTTAAAATCACGGAAGAGATGCAAACCTCCTATATCAACTACGCGATGAGCGTAATTGTGGAAAGGGCGCTGCCCGATGTGCGGGACGGCTTGAAACCTGTGCAGCGCCGTATTCTCTACGGCATGCTGGAACTCGGCAATCGGCCGGATCGGCCCCATAAAAAATCCGCCCGTATTGTGGGCGAAGTAATGGGTAAGTACCATCCCCACGGAGACAGCGCTATTTATGACGCCATGGTGAGGATGGCCCAGCCTTTTTCTTATCGGAACATGCTCGTAGACGGCCACGGGAACTTTGGCAGTGTGGACGGAGATCCGCCGGCCGCCATGCGTTATACTGAGGCCCGCCTTTCCCGTTTGGCCATGGAGCTTCTCAAGGATATTGACAAGGATACGGTAGATTTTTACCCAAACTTTGATGAAACATTGGAGCAGCCTACCGTTCTGCCCAGCAAGTTCCCCAATTTGCTTGTAAACGGCGCTTCTGGAATTGCAGTAGGCATGGCCACCAATATTCCCCCCCACAACCTGGGGGAAGTTATCGACGGGCTGATAGAACTGATTGACAATCCGGATGTGACCATCAAGGAACTGATGAGTCATATCAAAGGCCCGGATTTTCCCACCGGCGCCGTGATACTGGGCAGAGAAGGGATAAAAGAGGCTTATACAACAGGACGGGGCCGCATTAAGGTTAGGGCCAAGAGCCAAATTGAGCAGATGGCCAATGGCAAAACCCGCATTGTCGTCACTGAGCTGCCCTATCAGGTGAATAAGTCCAGGCTAATTGAAAAGATAGCAACTCTGGTGCGGGAGAAGAAAGTGGACGGCATCACTGATTTGCGTGATGAGTCGGACAAGACCGGTATGCGGGTTGTCATCGAATGCCGCCGTGATGCGGATCCCCATATTATCCTCAACCGCCTGTACAAGCACAGCCAGCTGGAAGACACCTTTGGCGTGATTATGCTGGCCCTTGTGGATGACAAGCCGAAGGTTCTGAACCTCAAGGAAGCGTTGAACCACTACTTGGACCATCAGAAAGAGGTTATAGTCAGGCGCACCCGTTTTGAACTTCGCAAAGCGGAAGAACGGGCCCATATCCTGGAAGGCTACCGCATTGCGCTGGACAACATCGATGAAGTGATCGCCATCATTCGGGCATCCTACGACAACCCGAAAGAGCGGCTGATGGAGCGCTTCGGCCTGAGCGAACGCCAGGCGGTTGCGATTCTGGACATGCAGCTCCGCCGCCTTAGCGGACTTGAACGGGACAAGATTGACGCCGAGTATAATGAGCTCCTCAAAACCATTGCCCGCCTCAAAGAGATCCTTGGCGACATGAACCTGGTTTACGAGATCATCAAGGATGAACTCCTTGATATTAAAGACCGTTTCTCCGATCCAAGGCGCACGAAAATTGGGCTGTCGGTGGGCGATTTGGAAGATGTTGACCTGATAGCTGAAGAAGATATCGTGGTAACCATCACTCACCAAGGTTACATTAAGCGTCTGCCGGTGGACACCTATCGTTCCCAGCGCCGGGGCGGACGGGGCATTACCGCCCTGAACACCAAGGCGGAAGATTTCGTCGAGAGGCTGTTTGTGGCCAGCACCCACAGCTACATTCTTTTCTTTACCAACAAGGGCAGGGTCTACCGCCTGCGGGGCCACGAAATACCTGAAGCCGGCCGCAACGCCAGGGGCCTTGCTGTGATCAACCTGATCAGCTTTGAACCCGGCGAACGCATTCAGGCCACGATTCCCATTTCTGAGTACTCCGATGATCAGTACCTGATGATGGCCACCCGCAAGGGGATCATTAAGAAAACTGTGCTGAGCGCCTTTGAAACCAATCGAACAGGCGGGCTGATCGCGATTACTCTAGACGATGATGATGAACTGGTCGGCGTGGAACTCACTGAAGGAGACTCCGAAATTTTGCTTGTCACCAGCGAAGGCCAGGCTATTCGTTTTTCGGAAGACCAGGTCAGGTCCATGGGGCGTCCTGCCCGGGGCGTAATCGGAATTAAACTTGATTCAGACGATTTTGTGGTTGGGTTGACTGTCGCCAATGATGATGCTGACCTCCTCGTGGTTACAGAACAAGGGTTTGGCAAGCGTACAGCGCTGAGTGAATACAGGCAGACCAACCGGGGCGGAAAAGGGGTTCTCACCCTGAACAGAACTAAGCGCACCGGCCCCATTGTAGGTGTGCAGGTTGTACGTGAGGGCAACGAAATCATGATTATCTCCTTTGAGGGAATCATGATCCGCCTGAAAGTGTCTGAGATCTCAAAAATGGGCCGCAACACCCAGGGCGTTACACTGATGCGCTTAAGTGAAGGGGATCGGGTTGTTGACGTTGCCGATATCGTAGGCAAAGAGGACGATGAAGAAGAATAATCGAAAGCAGTACCAGAAGAGCGGAAATTCCGCCTGGGCAGCAAGAGCTGTTCAGGCGGTTTTTTCTTGCCCGATTTCCCTCGGCGTGTTATAATCTGTTTAAAAGAAATTTGAAATAGATTTGGGGGCTGATGAATGTGAGCCTGCAACAGAAACTGGAGGCTCTCTCCAATCCGATCAGCCGGAGGATCATGACTTTGCTGAAAGATGGAAAGAAGAGCGCCGGGGAAATAGCGAAGGAGCTGGAAATGACTCCGGCAGCCACCTCCTACCACTTAGGCAAGCTGAAAAAGGCGGATCTGTTGTATGAATCCCGCTATAAGAACTTTATCTTCTACGAGTTGAACCTCAGTATTCTGGATGAGCTTGTAGTCTGGCTGAAAGGCCTGAAAGGGGAGAGTCCCGATGAGAAAATATAAGACAGCTCTATATGTGCTGATGCTTGTTCCCTTTTTGATGTCCGCTGCTGCTTTTGGCTTTCTGCCGGAACGCATTCCCGCCCATTACGGATTTGACGGCATCGTCACCAGGTACGGGAGCAGGTGGGAAGTTTTCATAGGGCCTGTGCTCTACTCGGCCTGCGGTTTGTTTATGATCCTGATGGGCAGGTTTGCCAAGAAGCAGGAGCCCGACGGCGACAATAACGAGAAAGTAATCATCATATCTGGAATAGTATTGATGCTGCTCTTTAATGTGCTGACGGTGAGGTCGCTTTTCACAGCGTATCGACAGGCGGAAAACCTGTATGCCGAATTTGACCTGATTAAAGTCATGTTTTCCCTGATCGGCATAGCTCTGATTATTATTGGCAATGTTATGCCAAAACTAAAGCGCAACAGCATCGCTGGGCTGAGAACGAAATGGAGTCTCAGCAGTGAGGAGGCCTGGCGCAAGAGCCAAAGATTCGGCGGCATCCTCTTCATGATTACAGGTTTCCTCCTGCTTCTGGGCAATGTATGGTTTTTCCCCAGAGATTGGTCCTTGCTATTATCGTCTATCCTGTTTATCATCAGTGTACTGGTTTCAGTTGTCTACTCCTATTGCGCAGCGCGGCAGAGAGGCAGATAAGCGAAGGCAGAGGGTTTTGACTGTGCCGAAGCAAAAGTTGAGCGAAGGGTGTTGACAGAAGTTCCAGTCTGTGATAACGTATAGAACTGTCGCCGCACGAAACAGACGGTGACACTTTTTCCAAAAAGAACCCAAAATAGCAGTGTTGAGGCGTTGACGCCGGGGAACTTGTGTGGTAAGATAATCTCACTGTCCCCCAAAAAACGCTGACAGTTTTTTTGGGCTCAGAGGACCTTGAAAACTGAACATTGAATCTTGAAACATTCTGTGTTTGAAGAGAATAAGCCATAAGTTTGTGTAAGCCTGACTCAATTCATTGAATTGAGCAGTACAGCTAGTTTCAAGCTAGCCTGAATTT
>JAAYSR010000048.1 GCA_012518325.1 Bacillota bacterium | reverse complement strand
GAACTCAAGCTGGCCTTTCAGCCCCATGCTACCAGCAAGATTGACAGCGCTGACGATCTCTTTGCCCTTTATACCCTGGGATTCCGCGGCGAGGCACTGCCGAGCATGGCCAGCGTTGCCAAACTGACGCTGTACTCCCGGCCTGCAGAACAGGAAAAAGGCTTTAAGATCTGGCAGCAGCAGGGGGATTGGTTAGTTGAACCGGCAGGGACACCGCCGGGAACAACAGTGGAGGTCAGGGATTTATTTTATAACGTGCCGGCACGGCTGAAGTTCCTGAAGTCTCCGTCTACAGAAAGGCGGCGGGTGTTGGAGCTCAGTACAAGATTAGCCCTGGCCCATCCCCATATTGCCTTCAGGGTTATCTCCGAAGGGAAGACTGTGCTGGCTACACCGGGCAATGGAAGGCTCCTGGATGCAATCCTGCTGGTCCAGGGTAATAATGTGGCCCATGAACTGATCAAGTTCAAGAAAGGCTTCGCCTGGGGCCAGGTCCAGGGGTATCTTGGTTCGCCCCGCCTGGCCAAGGGCAATCGCAGCGGCCAGATTTTTGTTATGAACGGGCGGGTCATCCAGAACAACACCATGAGGGCGGCGCTGGAAAAGGCCTACGAGGGGCGTCTGCCCAGCCGCACCTTTCCCTGGGCTGTACTTGTGCTGGAGCTTGATCCGAAGCTGGTGGACTGCAATGTACATCCTGCTAAATCCGAAGTTCGTTTTGCCCAGGACCAGGCGATTTTCAGTGATTTGCTGCATGCTGTAACCTCCGCCTTGGCAGGTGAAAACTTGGCGCCTGCCCTTCAGTCGCAGGAAAAGGAGGAACGTTCTGCTGCCGCTCCGTCAAGACCCCAGGCGCCGATCCAGGCGCAGCTGGCCTGGAATCCCGAGAGCTGGGAACAGATGGATCAGGTGTTGAAGAGCTATCGAGAGCGCAGAAAGGACCCAGGCAAGGCAAGTCCGCCCCTCCTTCGGGAGGCAGCGCCGTCATTTCAGCCCCCCGCAAAGTCCACGGAAGACGAGGACGTCCGAGTCCTTCTGCGCACCGGACGCATCATCGGACAGCTCCATCAAAGTTATATCCTGCTGGAAGTGCCCCAGGGACTGTGGCTTATAGACCAGCATATCGTCCATGAACGGATCCTTGTAGAAAAGCTGAAGGAAGACTGGGAGAAAGCAGCCGTTCACATCCAGGAGATTCTGCCTCAGCACTTGGACTTCACCCCTAGTGAAGCCCTGCTGGTGGAAGAAGCATTGGGCCTTTTGGCCGAGTTTGGCTTGGAACTTGAACCTTTTGGCAGCAACAGTTTTCTCCTGCGGGGAGTGCCGGCCTCTTTGGCCGAGAGCGGCGGCAACTGGAAGGAAGAAATCCTGGAAATTGCCTCGAGTGCCAAGAAGACCACTGCCCAAAAGGAACAGGCCCTGATAACCCTGGCCTGCAAGGGAGCGGTCAAGGCAGGCCAGTACCTGGACGAAAGGGAAATACGGGCACTCTTGGACGGTCTGGCCGAAACCGAAAATCCCTTTACCTGCCCCCATGGACGCCCCATAATTATTCGGCTTGAGAATCAGGAACTGCTGCGGCGCTTTGGCCGCATCTAGGAGTGAAATCGTGTGGCTCAGCAAAAGATTCTGGTCATAGTTGGACCTACTGCTGTGGGAAAGACCGAACTAAGCCTTGATGTTGCCGAGCGCTTCGGCGGAGAAATCATTTCCGCCGACTCCATGCAGGTCTATCGCGGCATGGATATCGGTACAGCCAAGGCCGGCAGGGAAGAGAGGGCAAGGGTGGTGCACCACCTGCTGGACGTTGTGGAACCAGATGAATCCTTTAACGTAGCGGACTATGTAGCGCTTGCTGAAGAAGTCCTCCAGAACTTGCGGGAGCGCGGGGTAATGCCCCTCTTGACAGGGGGAACGGGTCTTTACATCGACGCCCTCCTCAAGGGGTTTTTGTTTCCCGATGCCTCAGCAGATCCGAATATTAGGGCCAGACTAGAGGAGCAGGCAGAGCATGACCCCCTGAGCCTGTTCCAGGAACTGGAAGATGTGGACCCGGCCAGCGCCGAAAGGCTCCATCCCAATGACCTGCGCCGAATTATCCGGGCTTTGGAGGTTTACTACCGCACAGGAGAGCCCATCAGCGTCCTGCAGCGCAGGCAGGAGGCAGAAGACAGTCCTTATGACCCGCTTTATATAGGTCTAAACCGTGATCGGCAGGAGCTTTACAATAGGGTCGATCTGAGGGTTGACCAGATGATTCAGGAAGGCTTGGTTGAGGAAGTGGAGGGGCTGCTCAACGCTTACCCCGAGCAGCCAACTGCTCTGCAGGCCCTGGGCTACAAAGAAATTGCCTATTACCTGCGGGGCGAAATGACCCTTGAGGAAGCTGTTGAGCTTCTAAAGAGAGATACCCGCCGCTATGCCAAACGGCAAATTTCCTGGTTTAAGCGCAATAAAGCAATCAACTGGTTCAACCTGACTGAAACGTCCGCTGTCAGTGTCAGGCAGGCTGTCTGCTCGCTTTGGGAGGAATTCTGCCAGGAACCTTCCTAGCTCCATCCGCGTATAGATAGGTTGGAGGCGGGAGGTGCT
>JAAYSR010000047.1 GCA_012518325.1 Bacillota bacterium | reverse complement strand
TGCCCATAATTATGATTCTGGAAGCAGCTCTTACTATTGGACTTGCCCGCCTGTTCAGGGCAGGAATCGATAAAGTGCTGCTGGGCGGGGAGGACTATGCTGCCTTTGCCTATGGCGCTGTCGGAGTGATCATGTTGTCTTCGCTCCTTGGCTATCTGCGCAATCGCATCCGGGGCTCCTTCAGTGAACGGGCCGCTGCAAGCTTGCGCTGCACAGCCACCCGACAGTTCGCCTTTCTGCCCATCGCTGACCTGGAGAGAATGCACAGCGGCGACAGTATTTCAAAATTGACCAATGATCTGCAGGCAGTGAAACGCTTCCTTGATTTAGAAGGATATCTGCTGGCTTCTAGGCCGCTGCTGGCCCTGGTCTCCTTTGCCTATATGCTCCAGATCAGCTGGCAGCTTTGCGTTGCGACTGCGCTCTTTACTCCCCTGATGATGCTGGCCACCGCGAAAATATCAGCACCTTTGCAGGCCTACAGCAAGTCACTCCAGGAAGAGCTGGGGAAAGTCAACTCCGCCAGCCAAGATATACTGGGCGGCATGGAAGTGGTTAAGGCCTTTAATCTACAGGACAGGCTGAGTGAGGACTTTGCCCGCCGAGTCCGGGCAGCGGTTGAGAAAGGGAGAATGATTGCGGTGAGAAGGGCGTTCTTGACAGGTGTTTCCTCCCTCTTGACCTATCTGCCTTTCGTAGTCCCCTTTTCCTTGGGCAGCTTGTTGATTTCCAGGGGACTTTTAAGTGTAGGGGGACTGTTGGCCTTTATAAACCTTTCCAATCACCTGACTTGGCCTTTGGCGCAGGTGCCGCGCCACTTCGCAGGCTACAAAACAGCACTGGCTGCCCTTGAGCGAATTTACGAGATCATTGATCTGCCTGTGGAAAGGGAAACGGGACAGGGGTACCCCGCTGACTCAGCGCAAGTTGTGGAGTTTTCCGCCGTTGATTTTGGCTACACAGAGGAACCTGTCTTGCAGGATTTGAGTTTTTCGATCTCCCGGGGAGAAAAAGTGGCTATAGTGGGGCCGAGCGGCAGCGGTAAGTCTACAATCTTCAACCTCATTACCGGTTGTTATCAACAAGACAAAGGCTGCATTCAGATCTTTGGGCAGTCCATAGAAAACTGGAATCTGCAGGCGCTGCGTTCGAACATGGCAGTTGTTGCTCAGGACACCTTTCTTTTTCCAACTACGATCAGAGAGAATATTGCACTCGGCCTTTCAGGTGTAAGCCTGGAAGAAATTGTGCTGGCAGCACAAAAGGCCAACGCCCATCAGTTCATCATGTCTCTGCCGGAACAGTATGACACGGTTGTAGGGGAGCGGGGGGCGAAGCTGTCGGGGGGACAAAAGCAGCGCATCGCCATCGCCCGGGCGATCTTGCACGATGCGGAGCTGCTGCTCTTGGATGAGGCAACATCTGCATTGGACACTGAAGCGGAGTATTCAGTGCAGCAGGCTATCGAAAGGGCCATGGAGGGCAGAACCACAATTGTGATTGCCCATCGCCTGTCGACGATTAAGGGAGCAGATCGGATACTTGTTCTGGACCATGGCAGAATTGTGGAATCGGGAACCCATTGCCAACTAATGGAGCTAGATGGGCTCTACGCCAATCTCTATCAAACCGAGGGGGTGGCTTAAGTGGACAGCTGCAAGACACTCTTCCAGATGTTAAAGGACCAAAAAGGAAAATACATCGCCGGCGTTCTGCTGCTGGGCATAGCGAACCCCTTAGCCAATATTGTCATTGCCAGCCTGTTCGTCGACGTCTTTGATTACGCGGTCTATGACGGAAGCCTGGTCCTAGGCGTAGCGGTCAAGTTCATGCTCTTAACGGCTGTGTTGGCCGCCTTAACACCCCTTGGCGAATACTTGGTGGATGTGGCGGCCTTAGGCACTACAGCCCGGCTAAGGGAGGCGGTGCTGAACAAGTTAATCAGGCTTGATCAAAGCGCACTTCTGGCAGCCCATACCGGCGACTATCTTTCCCGGGGAACAAATGATATTCAATTTGTCGAGGCCCTGTACAAAGAACAGCTGCAGCAGGTGGCGGGAGTGCTGCTGAACGGCCTTGGCTGCGGCATAGCAATGCTGCTCTTAGACTGGCGTTTTTCCCTGGGGCTCATTGCTTATCAGCTGCTGATGATTTTCCTGGTGTCCCGTTTTGCCAAGCCTTTGAAACAGGCCAGTGATGCTCTGCAACGGACCCTGGCAGCCATCACTGAGAAAACGGCGGACATTATCGGAGGCTGCCAAGTCATCCGACTCTTCAACCTCGGCGGGTATCTTACCGAGCAGTTCAAGAGCTTAAATGACAGATCTCTGCAGGAAGCGGAAAGGGGTGTCCGGATCAGCGCCGCTTATCAAGGCGTAAACTCCTTTGCCTGGATGAGTTCCTTTGTTGGCTTTATCATCGTCAGCGGCTGGTTTATTGTCCAGGGTCAGATCTCCCTGGGGACGATTGTGGCTCTCACCCAGCTTCAAAACGGAGTATCTCAGCTGTTCCTGTCCCTTGCCGCTTATTACAGCCAGCTGCAAAGCTCCCTGGCCGGCCTGGACCGGATCAATGACCTGCTCAGCAAAGAAGAAGAACCCGAGCACTATCCCCTCAAGGTGAGGGACTGCTGTGGTGACGGCGTCCTGAACTTGTCCAATGTAACGTTTTCTTACGATGGGTCAGTGGAAGTGATCAAGGATCTCAACCTGTCCATCGCTGAAGGGGAAACAGTGGCTATTGTAGGGCCCAGCGGGGGAGGCAAGTCGACCCTTTTCAAACTGCTCCTCGGTTTTGTTTACCCGCAGTCCGGCAGCATGTCCATCATGGGAAAACCTTCAAACGAATACAGCTTAAGGGAACTCAGGGAGCTGTATGCCTTTGTGCCCCAGGAACCTTATCTGTTCAGCGGCACCATTCGGGAGAACATTGCCCATGGGTGTTTGGACGCGGCGGATGAAGAGATCATTTCCGCCGCTAAACAGGCCAATGCCCATGACTTTATCGGTCGATTGCCCGGTAAATACAGCGCAGTTGTGGGAGAGCGCGGTGTGTTTTTGTCTGGCGGCGAAAAACAGCGGATCGCCATCGCCCGGGCCATACTGAAAAATGCCCCGATTTTGCTCCTGGACGAAGCCACTTCTTCCTTGGACAACGAATCAGAGTCATTGGTGCAGGCTGCACTTGCTGACCTGCTGGCAACACGCACATCTCTCGTGATCGCCCATCGCCTGTCTACTGTGGAAAACGCTGACAGAATCTTGGTAATGGATCAAGGCAGAATCGTGGAAGAAGGGACCCATGAGGAGCTCTTAGCACAGGCGGGGCTTTATGCCCGCCTGTACAATATGCAGTTTCGCGCAGCAGAGGAAAGTGCACTGGCAGTTTAGCGGCCGGGTGCAGCAAGTGTCTTCAGCTTTTTTGTCTCAAACCCATTGTCATGCTGCAGCAGAACGTAGGGGGCGTCCACCGAATACCAGGCGGTTTCCTTGCCCACTGTCACCTTCCACGCCTGGAGAGAACCGGTGGGCGTCTCCAGCGTTTCTGGCCCCGCTGCTGTGACTTGGACAGGCTCCAGGATTGGGCCGTTGTCGTTGGTATCCTGGCGCCAGGTATAGGGCTGAACATAATAAGCTTTGCCGGCGTAATCCGGGCTGAAGGGAAGTGCCGCAAGGATCCAGGGCCAGCTTGAGTCTTCTAGAATGAGCTGGTCTGACGCCTCTTCCAAAGCCAGGCTAGAGTCATGGATGTACTGTTCGGTGTC
>JAAYSR010000264.1 GCA_012518325.1 Bacillota bacterium | reverse complement strand
GAGCTGCTTTTTAAACTCCTCGGGGGAAATATGCTGCAGGATCCGCTCGTAATAAACCTGAACAGCTTGAATTGGTTCATTTAATACAACCGGCAAAAGGCTGCGCCTCACCGTTTCTACTTCTGGCAATTCAGGCATCGCAACTACTCCTCAAATTCTATATGCGTTACATCCCGCCAGTTCAGCCCGTAGGAGACTTCCACAAGCAGGGGCACATCCAGCGGATAGACATTCTCCATTTCCCTTTTCACAAGCGCGGCGGCAGTCTCCAGCTCCTCCTTGGGGGTCTCCAGAACCAGTTCGTCGTGGACCTGGAGAAGCAGGCGGGTCTTGAGGCCGGCTTCCTGTAAAGCGCTCCTTACTCTAAGCATAGCCAGCTTAATGATGTCGGCCGCGCTGCCTTGAATCGGGGTGTTCATCGCGGTCCGGGCTGCAAAGTTTCTTAGGGCGAAATTGCGGCTCCTCAGGTTGGGCAGATAGCGGCGGCGGCCCGCGAGGGTTGTAACATAGCCCTGCTGTTTGCCCTGTTCCACTAAACCGTCGAGATAGGCCTTAACCATGGGATAGCGCAGGAAATAGGAGTCGATGTACTCCTGGGCCTGAGCCCTGGTGAGATTGATGCCCTTGGCCAGGCCAAAGCTGGATATGCCGTAGATAATGCCGAAGTTAATGGCTTTGGCGGCATTCCGCTGTTCCGGGCTTACTTCATCCAGACTTAAGCCAAAGACCTCCGCTGCGGTTTGGGTATGGATGTCCTTGCCGCTGCGAAAAGCCTCAGACAGCACCTGGTCCCCGGAAAGATGGGCCAAGAGGCGCAGTTCAATCTGGGAATAGTCCGCCATCAGGAGGTAACAGCCCTCCGGGGCGGTAAAAGCTTCCCGGATCCGGCGACCTTCTTCGGTGCGTACCGGGATGTTCTGCAAATTGGGGTGTGTGCTGCTCAAGCGCCCGGTGGCAGTCACTGTCTGGTTAAAGGTAGTATGAATGCGCCCGGTCTCAGGCGAGATCAAATCCGCTAAAGAATCAGTATAGGTGGACTTCAGTTTCGCCACCTGACGGTACTCTAAAACGCTTGCGACAATTTTATGCTCGCTCAGCTCCTCCAGCACATCCGCGCTGGTGGAGGGCCCGGTCTTGGTGCGCTTTAGAACGGGAAGGCCCAGTTTGTCAAAGAGAATCACCCCGAGCTGCTTGGGCGAGTTGATGTTAAACTCCTCCCCTGCCTCGGCATAAATCTCCTCAGTCAGTCTAGCCAGCGTTGCTTCCAGATCGCTGGAGATCTCCTCCAGCTTCTTAGGGGAAACTAATATCCCGTTGGCTTCCATCTCGGCCAACGCTGTTACCAGGGGCAGCTCCAGCTCAGTATAGAGGCTCCAGAGCTCCTGCTCCTTCAGTTCCTGCTCCACCAGGGGGGCGGCCTTTTTAAACACTCTAAGGTAGACGGGACCGAGCTGGGGATCCTTTTCATCAATGCCTGCAGGGGGCAGGTTAAAGCTGTGGCAGACAGCATCGATCTCCCAGCGCTTTTCAGGATCCAGGCAGTAGAGCGCGAGTTCCAGGTCAAAGGAAATCAGATCCGACCCTTCCGCGCCTAAAAGGTGCAGAACCTCTTTGCCGTTTGCGGCAGAGACCTTCTTCCCCTGAAGTTCCGTTTTCAGTTCAGGCAGATGCTCTTGGACAAGCTTTTCGCTTAGCCCCCAGACGTTGTCTTTCAGGAGGGCAAAGAGCTGCCTGTGCTGGACCGAATAGTAAAGATACGCATCTTCAGCTGCCTTAAGCTCTGCCTGAAAGGCAGCCCAGCTGCTTTGATCCGCCTGGGTGAAGGCAGTGTCCCAGGAGGCAGAGGTTTGAACCGGGGCGTCCCCAGGTGCAGCCAATCGTTCGACCAGGCTCTTAAAGCCCAGGTGCTGAAACATTTCCAGCACTGCCTCCCTGTCCATCTCGGCCCTCTCGCTTAAGTCAATTTCCAGGGGGGCATCCGTCCGAATGGTGGCCAGTTCCTTGCTTAGATAAGCCTGCCTTTCGTAGTTGGTCAGATTCTCCTTCAGCTTGCCCTTGAGCTCGCCAAGGTTGGCGTAAACCCCTTCGATGGACTTGTAGCTGGCAAGCAGCTTAAGGGCGGTCTTCTCTCCTATCCCCGGCACTCCGGGAATATTGTCGGAGCTGTCGCCCATCAGGCCCTTCAGGTCTATTACCTGGCTGGGGGTGACGCCGTAGTCCTTCAGAAGCTTCTCTTCATCGACAAGTTCGGTTTCGGTAATCCCACGCTTGGTGAAGAGCACCGCCGTTTGGGGAGAAATCAGCTGGAAGGCGTCACGGTCGCCTGTGACAACAAAGACTTTGCAGCCTTCCCTTTCCCCCTGCTTGGCTGCGGTGCCCAGCAGGTCATCCGCTTCATAGCCCTGGAGCTCGATGCGGCGGATGCCCATTTTATCCAGCAGCTCCTTCATGACAGGAATCTGGGAGCGCAGATCATCCGGCATCCCTGTCCGGTGTGCCTTGTACTCCTCAAACTGTTCATGGCGGAAGGTAGGCCCTGACAGATCAAAAGCTACCAAAATCTGGTCGGGACTGTAATCCTCCATCAGCCGCAGCAGCATATTGGTGAGTCCGTATACTGCATTGGTGGGCTGGCCGGCTGCGTTGGTCAAGGGCGGCAGGGCATAGAATGCTCGATTAATCAAGCTGTTTCCGTCGATGAGAAACAGTCGTTTTTCCACTGGAGATCCCCCATTTCTTCCTTGTCTATTCCACGCCCGCCTGTAAAAACCTGCCTTAGTTGGGTAAAGACGCCCTTTCTGCCGGGTATTACATAGAGGCATAGCCTTGAAAGAGGCGAATGAAGGGATGTAAGATAGATTTAGTCTAGAAAAAGGAGTATGCATATGCGACCGAAAAAGTATACCGCATTTATTCTTGTTTTACTTGTGTTGGTCACCCCTGTCATGGGAGGCGCTGCCCTGGCCTCCTTTGCCGATATCGAATACAACTGGGCAAGGGAAGCCATTCTCTCCCTGGAGGAGGAAGGGCTGTTTGAGGATCTCTGGACCGAGGAGTTCTCTCCGTCCAGCAGCATCGGCCATGAGGAGCTTTTGACCCTGATCGCAAGGGGCTTTGAGCTCACAGATGAGGAGACGGAAAGCCTGGAAAGCTGGCTGCGGGACCTTTTGGCAGCCCACGAAGAGGGCGTTACCCGGGGCGAGTTTGCCGCGGCCTTAGGCAATGTCCTGGGCCTCGGAGAACACTTTGAGGTTCCCCAGGGCTTCTATCCTTCCTTTGCCGACCTGAACCAGGACTACCCCGGCTTTATGGGAGTTGAACTTTTGCAGAGGCTTGGCCTTCTGCCAACCCATATGCTCGGGCGCTTTGAGCCCTACCGCCTGATTACCCGCAGTGAAGCGGCCTATATCCTCCATCAGGCGCTGGCTCTGGAGGAAATCACCGGCACAGTGCAGGAAGCCGCGGCAGGCAGCCGGGAGTTCACCCTCAGCATGGGTGACGGCAAAGAGGAACTTGTCCTCCGCCTGCTGGGGGAAACCCTGTATGTGGCGCCAGGCAATCTGACCCGGGACACAGTCAATAAGGAAGAGCAGCTGGAAAAGGGCCAAAACATTGCGGTGCTAGCCCGGGGCGACAAGGCGCTGCTGATCCGCCTGGAAGAAGTCTCCCCTGCCCAGGCAGTGTTGGATGGGCTGAATAATGCCACGAGAGCGCTTTTGGATGTCCTCACTCCGGCCCAGATCAACGCCATTATTGCCGGCGACTGGGACCTCCTGGAGGAAGAGGTCAGCAATGAACTCTATGGCGAACTGGTAGACCGCGGGGTCTCCCCCTGGGAGGCAGACGCCCTTCTGAGGCGTGACTGGGAAAGCGTCCGGGTGATGCTGCAGGAAAGGCTCACCCAGGAAGCCGCTGACTATCTGAAAGTGGCGCCGGAACTTGTCCATGCCGCCATCAGCCAAGATTGGCAGAAGCTCTTGGAATACGCCCAGGTAGAGCTGGCGCAGCGGCTCTTGACCAGCGACTGGCTCAGGGACGCGGCGTCGACCAACTAGTCACAAAATTGGCCTCTGGGGGCCAGACCAGGCGCAGCTCCGCCAGTCGCTCCCTTTCCACAAAGAGCCGGGCGGACAGATAGAGTTCACCCCAGAACACTACGGCTTCATGCTGAGCCGGCATCAGCCTCAGGCTGGCCGCCGGCCCTTTTACATACACTTCATCCTGGAAAAGAAGGGCTTTGCCCAAAGGTTCTTCCCCAAGATACGCGCTTGGCACATGGAGAATCAGCCTGTCCTCCTCCAGACTCCAGCCCAGCCCTGTCCACTCCAGAAAGTGTTCCAGGGGCAGGTAGTGTTCTTCGCCCCACTTGACTGTGGCAGCTGCAGTCTCGTCCCTGGGATCAAAGGGCAAGTCGTAGGGCAGATAGAACTTCCCGTTCCACTCCGCCGCGACCAGCCCTGCCAGCATAAGTTCCCCCTCCCTGTCATCGAGTGCCAGGGGTCTTTCCCAGGCCAGGGGCGAAGGCTCTCCAGTAGGGGCTCTTAATAGCGTGCTTAAGGCAGGTAGAAACACTCCGTCCCAGCCCAGCCTGGCCAGCTCCTCTTCGAGCTGGGCCGCGCTGACCCCCTGCTTGTAGACATCGGGGTAGACTGTAATTGACTTGGTATGCAGGAGGGGGTCTTCCTGGACCAAGACGGTTTGGTAAATAAGCTTCACGGGCGTTCCGATTTGCACTAAATCAGTCAGTTCTTCCACATCCTCATTGAGCATGCGGATGCAGCCTGATGAGGCAGGCGATCCGATGGAGGCAGGATTGTTGGTGCCGTGGATGCCGTAGCCCTTGAAACCAAGACCTAACCAGCGGGTGCCGACAGGGTTTTCCGTGCCCGGCGGAATGGGCTCACCGCCCTGGGGCGGGTAGTAAGTAGGGTTTTCCACCTTGTTGATAATCGTAGTCTCCCCCAGCACTGAAGGATTGAGCTC
>JAAYSR010000263.1 GCA_012518325.1 Bacillota bacterium | reverse complement strand
ATGGGCAGGGACGGAGCTAAAGGGATGGCTAAGATAAAAAGTGCAGGCGGACTTACGATTGCTCAGGACCGAAGCACATCGACAATTTACAGTATGCCCCGTGTGGTGGCGGAAGAAGGGAATGCAGACTATGTATTGCCCTTGGATCAAATAGGCAGAGTGATCACAGAATTAGTCTGTGCCATGCGATAAGGTGGGGTGAGTTATGGGCGACTATGAACAGCTGAAAAGGGACATTCACAAGAAGCTTGGAATTGACCTCACTGCGTATAAGGAACAGCAGATGCGCAGGCGGATTAACCAGTGGGTGGAACGACATCAGCTCAAGACCTACAACCAGCTGCTGGCCACCCTGGATACGGATCTGGAACACAAGCAGAAGTTCACAGATTACCTCACCATTAACACCTCCAGTTTTTTCCGGGACACCAAGGTCTTTGACGTTATCGAAAAGAAAGTTCTGCCTGAAATCAGCCGGGGGAAACGCCCCCGCATCTGGAGCGCGGGAGCTTCCATTGGCGCAGAAGTATACTCAATTGCTATGCTGATGAATGAAGCAGGTTACAAGCCTGCTTTGCTCCTGGCAACAGACCTGGATGACAGCGCTCTGGCCAAGGCCAAGGAAGGTGTGTATCTGTCCAACCATGTGGCTGGCACAGATCCCAAGTATCTGGGCAAGTATTTTACACAGAACAGCAACGGTCAATGGGTAATTGACGAAAGTATAAAGAAACAAGTGGTCTTCAGGAAGCATGATCTGTTGAGAAGCGCCTATGAGCGCGACTTCGATCTCATCCTCTGCCGCAATGTTTTCATTTACTTTACCAGCGAAACCCAGCAGAGGCTGATCAGAAACTTCGTCCAGTCCTTAAAGCCTGCAGGGTTTTTCATTGTCGGTTCAGCGGAGCAAATTATGGATCCCGCCAGTTTTGGTCTGGAACGATTCAGCTATTGCATCTACAGAAAGATTTCTTAAGGGAGGTTATCGCTCTGGCGCAAACACAGGTACTAGGTGAAGGAAAATCAATAGAAGAAGCAATCGAAAATGCGCTGGCTAAACTGCAAGTTGAAAGAACTGCCGTTGATATAGAAGTTCTCGAAAAACCTGCAAAGGGTTTGTTCGGCAGAAGAACGGG
Source organism: Bacillota bacterium (assembly GCA_012518325.1). Taxonomy (GTDB): domain Bacteria; phylum Bacillota; class Limnochordia; order Darwinibacteriales; family Darwinibacteriaceae; genus UBA5420. Next base: position 7,264 of record JAAYSR010000263.1, on the reverse strand, counting down.
CAAGGCAGTAGTGCGTGCGACGCTCAGGCAGCCTGCTGGAACAAAAACGCCTGGGCCCAAGGGTATAGGTCTGGTTAGCGTCAAGAACGGTATACTGGAGTACGAAGCGCCTTCTGCCCCTGGCGGTGAAGCGCCTGTCATCACTTTTGGGAGTGATGTGGAGGTGCTCTATCACGGGGAACCAGTTGAAAAAGAAGTCAAACTCACAGAAGGGCTGGGGCCGCTGGAGATCGTTCTGCCGGAAAACAGAGAGCCGGAGCTGAATTATCAGATAGTAGCAGATGCCTCGGGCACGAAGGCAGAGCTTGTCTGGAAGCGTTTCCCAGGTGCAGAATATACTCTGGCAGACAAGCCTCCGGCAAATCAGCTGCGCCTGACGGTGGTCAAACGTGAAGTGGAAGCCCCTGTCCTTACCCTCGAGGATGTAAGGCAGCTAGTCCAAATCGAAGGTTTGAAGTATGGTCTGCAGCTGGACGGATTAACTGAAGATCTGCTGCGGAAGAGCCACGGATCTTATCTCCTCGCCAAAGGCAAGGAAGCGCAAGCTCCAAAACAGCCGTCGATCAGGTATGTCTTTCAGGAGGACACTCCACAGGTCGATGAGGACGCCATCCGCATCGACTACTATGCAGTGCACGGCACTAAGGGTGTTAAGGCAGGGGACGTCCTGGCTGTTAAAGACCCAGGTGAGCCGGGTCAGCCTGGCATCGACGTTTTCGGGAACATAATTGAAAGCGAGCCCTTGAAGCAGGTTGAAATTGCTGTAGGGGAGGGGGCGGCACTCAGTGACAATGGATTGAAGGCCGTTGCTCTAGTGCCTGGGTTGCCTTCTCTGCAGCGGGGGGTCATCCGGGTTACAAATGTGTTTGAACTGTCAGGAGATGCTGATGTTTCCACTGGCAATATCACCATGGACAGTGATATCATTATACATGGCAATGTGATGGATAATGTCAAAGTGGAAAGCAAGAACGGCACCATTGTGGTTCACGGGCTGGTGAGCGGAGGAGAGCTCCGCACAGGGGGTTCCATTACTGTCCTGCGCAATGTTGTCCGGGCAGAGCTCAATGCAGGGGGCATGTCCGTTGCCCAGATGCGCCTTCTTAATCTGTTGCGCTCAATCGCTGATCAGCTGGAGGATCTGTCGGTGGCTTACGACGCAATTGTAAGCCAGGCTGAAAATATTCCCTTTGAAAACCTGATTCGGCATCTGATTGAGCTCAAGTTCAACAGCCTGCCGAAGATGGTGAAGGAGCTTTGTGGGGAGGTCGAGCAGGTTCTCGGGGAGCAAGGGCAGGGACGGGAGCGTTATGCTGCCTTGCTGAAGACGGTTGAAATCTGTCAGCCGCTGAGCGGCTCAGGAGCTTTAGGCATTAACGACATTGAGGAACTGCAGGAGCTGCGCCAAAGCATCGGCAGCAGAATCGCAGAGCTGGAAAACGCGAAAACTGTAGAAGCGGATATCAAGATTGGATACGCGCAAAACTCCCAGATCGAGGCATCAGGTATCGTAGAGGTCACTGGCAAAGGCTGCTTTTATTCCACAGTGGTTGCCGGCAAAGGCTTTAGGATCGCCGGCGGAGTGTTTCGAGGCGGTCAGGTTACCGTTACGGACGGTACAATCATCGCTAAGGAACTTGGCGGACCGAAGGGCATTGCCACTTTAGCCCAAGTGCTGAACAGCGGCCAGATTCAGGCCTCGCTGGTTCATCCCAATGTTTCAGTGACCATTGGCTCCCAGAGCTACAAGTTTGACGAGACCGCATCGCTGGTCAAAGCGCGGATCGAAGACGGCCTGCTCACAGTCTACAGCGGTTCGCACAAAATTCACGGATAAAGGAGCAACACCTACGTGTCCTTTTCGCACACTCGTCGCGTCGTCTATCTGGGCCTGGCAACAGGCCTTGCCCTGGGCCTGCACCTTTTTGAGGCTATGATACCGATGCCGACTGATATAATGGTTCCCGGGGTCAAGCTAGGTCTGGCCAACATCGTAACCCTTTATGTAATCATGAATTTTGGCACGAGAGATGGAATCGTAATTTCCATTTTGCGGACTCTGCTTGGCTCGCTTTTCTCGGGTACATTCATGACCCCTACGTTTTACTTCAGTTTTACCGGCGGCGTAGTCAGCGCCATCGTCATGGGCCTGCTTTACAGGTTTGCTTCTAAGCACCTGAGTATGATGGGCATCAGCCTGGTTGGGGCGGTAACACATAATGTGGCTCAGCTTTCCATTGCAGCTTTGATGATCGAACAGGAACTGATCCTTCTCTACCTGCCCGTTATGCTCTTTGCCGCTTTGCCAACCGGGGCCTTTGTAGGGCTGGTAACTGGCAAAGTTCATAAACACTTTGCCTTTCATAAAGGCTAGAAAATGTTCTCCAGGGTTAAAATCTCCTGTTCATGCAGCTGAATGAGCTTGAGTCTCATCTCGGCAATTTCTGCGAGGGCAGAGGACTCATCTTCACTTGCCAGAAAGCTTTTCAGCCTGGCTAAGTGGATTGTGACTGTGTTCAATTCATGATTGTGAATGAGGGGAGTCCACCTGTTCTCTTGCAGACGCCACTCGTGATCAACTTTGTCCCTCAAAGCGAGGGCCTCCTGCCACTGGTTGTTTCGTACCGCATCCTGGATCAAATCCAAGGTGCGGGAGATGCGGTCGGTGGTTTTTAGGATGGATTGCTGTAAGAAGAGTCCTCCGACAATGATGGCGATGATAACCAAGCTCATGAAGATCCACAGTTTCATAGGCGCCTCCTTAGGATTCTTTTGCCTGGAGATACAGTTCGCCCCTGGTATTGAGGGAGGCAATCAGTACGTCACTTGGGCTTTTGATGCCGTGCTTTTCCAGTTCACTGCGGAGCCAGGCCTCACTCAGCTGGCTTTTGCGCAGTTCTGAACTCATCACCTGTCCGTCCATAACCAGAACCAGGGGCAGACCTTCGTATTCGGTCTCCAGCTTAAGATCACCGGGGGTAACGGGTCTGGACTGCGACTTGGGCAGCACGCTTAATTCGCCGCTGGTTTCCAGGATGGCAAACTCCACATCGGCCAGATCAAAGATGGATCTCTGCCTGAGCTGCTCCAACAGTTCATCGAGATTGTAGCGGGCTTTGCGCATTTCCTGTTCCTGAATCACACCATTGGCGACTATCACACTGTAGCGGCCGTCCAAGAACGACCGGAAGTTCATGGAGTGCAGGCTCAGCACGCTGAAGGTAACCTGAATAAACAGCAGGGTGAGAATGGCAATGATTCCGTTGATCAGGGGAATATTGCGGTCCTGCATGGGAATGACGGCAAGTTCGGCAATCATGATGGTGATCACCAGTTCAAAGGGCTCAAGCTGGGCTATCTGTCGCTTGCCCATCAGGCGCATGGTGATTACCACCAGGATGTAAAGGAAGAACGTACGTGCTAAAGTGATCAGCATCAGAAACACCCCTGCCATAATTATGTCCGTTGCCTCCTCCTTGGATACCTAGGATTCACGGCAGATTAGTAGTATAATAGGGGAGTGCTTATCTAATTTTTACGAAGGAGTACCCGTTCCATGAAACGATTTTATCTCAAAACTATGGGTTGTCAGATGAACGACCATGATTCTGAAGTAATTACCGGCATCCTGCTGTCCTTGGGCTATCAGCGGACTGAGGCGGTAGAAGATGCTGATCTGATTCTCTACAACACCTGCTGTGTGCGGGAAAACCCTGAACGGAAGGTTTACGGGCATATTTCCGCCTTCCGCAGGCTGAAGGAAGAAAACCCCGAGCTGATAATCGGCATCTGCGGCTGCATGCCCCAGCAAAAGGAGGAGCGGCAGCAGATTCTCAAGAAGCTGCCCCACGTTGACCTTGTTTTCGGCACCCACAACATCCATCGCCTGCCGGAGCTTCTCGACCGCGCCGCCAGCGGTGAACGGGTGGTAGAGGTCTGGGACGAAGCCCAGTACGAAGAGGGAGAAGATTTCAGGGACAGCCTGCCGGTGCAGCGCAGCGACGGTCTGAAGGCCTTTGTGAACATCATCTACGGCTGCACGAACTTCTGCACCTACTGCATTGTGCCTTATACCAGGGGCAAGGAGCACAGCCGGACACCGGAAAAAATCAAAGAAGAAGTCCTCGGGCTGGCAGCAGAGGGGTACAAGGAAGTCACTCTCCTTGGTCAAAACGTCAACGCCTACGGCAAGGACCTGAGGGAATCCGCTTCCTTCAGCTCCCTCTTGGCTGATCTCAATGGAATCGACGGTTTGGCCAGAATCCGTTTTACCACGAGCCATCCCAGGGATATGGGCCTGGACTTGATTGAAGCCCTGGCCAGCCTAGACAAGGTGTGTGAGCACCTGCACCTGCCGGTGCAGTCTGGAAGCACCAGGCTGCTGAAGCGCATGAATCGCGGCTATACGCGGGAGTATTACCTGGACCTGGTGGAAAAGGTGCGCAAGGCGGTCCCCGGCATCAGCATTACGACAGACCTGATTGTGGGCTTCCCAGGTGAAACCGAGGAAGACTTCCAGGACACTCTGGATCTGGTGCGGGAAGTAGGTTTTGATTCCGCCTTTACCTTTATTTATTCGCCTCGGGAGGGTACGCCTGCTGCCAGGTGGCCTGAACAGATACCCGAAGAGATCAAGAAGGAGCGCATTTATCAGCTCATCGAACTGCAAAACAGCATCAGTGACGCTCAGATGCGCCGCCTGGTCGGCACTAGGCAGGAACTGCTGGTCGAAGGACGTTCCAAGGACGGGCTTGTGGGGCGCACCCGCACAAATCGCCAAGTGCATTTTGCCGGGCCCGCAGCTCTTTACGGTTCGCTGGTGACAGTTGAAATCACAGAGGCAAGCACCTGGAGCCTGCAGGGACGAATCATATAAGGGAGTCGAGGACACTGTGAAACTTACACCCATGATGCGACAGTATTACGAACTCAAAGAACAGTACCCGGACAGCATTTTGTTTTTCAGGCTGGGGGATTTTTATGAGATGTTTGGGGACGATGCAAAGCTGGCATCTAAGGTGTTAGAGATTGCCCTCACGTCACGGGAAGCAGGCCCCCAGGGCCGTGTGCCCATGTGCGGGGTGCCCCACCACGCGGCGGAGGGATATATAGAAAAGCTGGTTCGCAGCGGCTATCGGGTTGCTCTGTGCGAACAGCTGGAAGATCCGAGGGAAGCAAAAGGGGTGGTCAAACGCGATGTGGTGCGGGTGATCACTCCTGGCACATTTATAGAAGGACAGCTGGATGCGGAGGAAAACCAGTTCCTGGCGGCGCTGGCCTGGGAAGGCAGAACGATAGGTCTGGCCTCACTTGATATGTCTACAGGGGAGTTTATGACTGTGAGCCTAGGCCAGGGCACGGGGGGAAGCCTGGAAAGCGAACTTGCCAGGCTCCAGCCTGCAGAAATCCTGGTCACCGCCGATTGGGATGATCTCGCTGCAGTCAGGTCAATAGCTGAAAAGCTTGGGGCATTGGTCACTGAAGTCAAGGAGAGACAGGACAGCCTGGCCGCGGCCAGCCAAGTTTTGCTCAGCCATTTTGATGTCTCCTCCCTAAGCGCCTTTGGCTTGACTAGTTCAGCTGAGATTCTCGCTGCCGCGCTGGCCCTGCAGTACGTGCAGGATACACAGCGGGCGGTGCTCAGCCACATTCGGGCAGTCCAGAGCTGCACCCTGGACCAATACTTGCAGATTGACGCCCACAGCCGGGATAACCTGGAGCTGGTCAAAACAATCAGAGACGGCAAAAAGAAGGGCTCCCTCCTAGGCGTATTGGATAATACCGTTACCGGTATGGGTGCCAGGCAGCTGCGTTCTTTCTTAGAAAGGCCCCTGCTGGATCTGGAAGCCATCGAGGCTCGCCATGATGCAGTTGAGGCCCTCCTGGAACAAACTGCCCTGCGTCTGGACCTGAAGGATCTCCTAGGGGAGGTCCATGATTTGGAAAGGCTTCTGGGGCGTTTGGTGGCAGGCAGCGGCAATGCCCGTGACTTGAAAGCGCTGGCCAACTCCCTGGAAAAGATTCCGTCCATCAAGGAGCTCTTCAGTCAGGAAACGTCACCTCTGTTGACAGACCTGGCGGCTCAGTTGGACCCTCTGACGGAGTTCACAGAGCTTGTGGGCCGGGCGATTGTAGATGAGCCTGCCATTACCCTCAGGGACGGCAACTTGATTCGCGACGGTTATAACTCCGAACTGGACGCACTGCGCCAGGCCAGCAAAGGAGGGAAGAGCTGGATCCGTGATCTCGAATCCAAAGAACGGGAGCGGACCGGCATCAAGTCCCTTAAAGTCGGATTTAACAGGGTTTTTGGCTATTACATAGAGGTTACCAATGCCAACCGACACCTGGTCCCCGAGGATTACCAGCGCAAGCAAACCTTAGCGAATGCGGAGCGCTACATCACCCCTGAGCTGAAAGAGCAGGAAGCTATGGTGTTAGGGGCGGATGAGCGGATCAAAGAGCTGGAATATGAGCTTTTCATGGAAATCAGGAAAAAAGTCCATGACCATGTGGATGCGGTGCAAACCAACGCCAGGATTATTGCCAGCCTGGATGTGTTTCAAAGCCTGGCGTCTGCAGCGATTAAACATAATTTTGTCAGGCCTAGAATGTCCAATGATTACGCGTTGAGCATCAAGCAGGGGCGCCACCCGGTGATTGAGGCAGTAACCGGCCATTTTGTACCTAATGACGTTTTCTTCGACGACAATCAGCAGATCATTCTGCTCACCGGCCCCAATATGGCAGGGAAGAGCACTTACTTGAGGCAGGTTGCACTGCTTGTGATTATGGCCCAAATGGGCAGCTTCATTCCCGCCCAGGAAGCCGAAATCGGCTTGGTGGACCGCATCTTTACCCGCATCGGTGCCAGCGATGATTTGAGCACCGGGCAAAGCACCTTCATGGTGGAATGCTCTGAGACAGCAGACCTTCTGCTCAATGCCACCGAGCGTTCCCTGATCATCCTTGATGAGCTCGGGAGGGGGACAAGCACCTATGACGGGATGGCTATTGCCCAAGCGGTGATTGAGCACATCCATGCCAAAATTAAGGCCCGCACTCTTTTTTCCACCCACTTCCATGAGCTCACTGCCCTGGAGTACAGCTTAAAACGGCTGGTGAGCTACCGGGTCGAGGTGGAAGAAAAGGACGGGGAAATCTACTTTCTGCATCGGGTCTCCCGGGGAAGCACTGACCGCAGTTATGGCATTAATGTTGCCCGCATGGCAGGGATGCCCCGCTCAGTGATCAGGCGTTCATT
>JAAYSR010000262.1 GCA_012518325.1 Bacillota bacterium | reverse complement strand
GGCAGAAATGGCCCAGCCAGGAACCAAAGTCAGATTTTGCCTCCGCCTCCAGGCTGAAATAGGCGGGAAAAAGCGACCCCCTGTCTAAAGGGGGTCGCTTTCTGTTTTCTTAGTTCTAATGCGCTTTGACTTCTGTCCAAATCCGGTCGTAGAGGCTGAGGGTCTGGCCTAAGTTGACGAAGATCTCGGCACCCGCCAAATCCTCGTCCTCAGGATAGATGGAACGATCTTCTGTAATCTCCTTAGGCAGCATTTCCCTGGCCGCTTTGTTGGGCGTTGCATACCCAGTGTACTCAGCATTGCGCAGGGCAATCTCGGGGTCATTCATAAAGTTAATGAACCGCATTGCCCCTTCTTTATTCTTGGCATCCTTGGGGATCGCCATCACATCAAACCACAGATTTGTGCCTTCTTTCGGGATTGCGAAGGCCAAGTCAGGGTTTTCCATCCTGGCGTTGGTGGCTTCGCCTGACCAGACAACCGCGAGTGCCGCCTCTCCGGCAATCATCTTGTCCTGGCCCTCATCCACCACATAGGCTAACACTAAAGGCTTTTGCTCCTTGAGGAGCTCGCCCGCTTCGGCCAACTGATCCTCGTCCAGAGTATTAATGCTGTAACCAAGCTTCAAGAGTGCAACTGCAATTGAGTCACGCTGGCTGTCCAGCATCAGGATCTCCTTGCTGTACTTAGGATCCCAGAGGATGTCCCAGCTGTCCACAACATCTTCCACCAGGGCGGTATTGTACAAAATGCCTACTGTCCCCCATTTATAGGGCAAAGAGTACTTGTTCTCAGGATCGTACTCCAACCCCATGAAGCGTTCGTCAACATGCTTGGCGTTGGGGATCTTCACCAGGTCAAGCTCTGCCAGCATGTCCTCTTCGATCATCCTGGTGAGCATATAGTCCGAAGGGAAAATCACATCATAACTGCTGCCGCCGCTCTTTAGCTTCACATACATGTCTTCGTTGGTGGCATAGGTATCGTAGACAACACGCATGTTTGTTTCTTTCTCAAAGTCGGCGATAATGCTTTCGTCGATATAATCGCCCCAGTTGTAAACATAGACCGTAGGCCGATCCCGGCAAGCACTTAAGCTTACACTCACCAGCACCAAGAGAACCAGAACCAACATCGTTTTGCCACGCTTAAGCAAGCAGATCACTCCTTCCTTGAAATTGTCCTTCTTGAAACGCCAGCATTACTCCTCCTGCAAGAATGCCCCTTTAGAAAAAGGGGCACCTGAAAGACCATTCTAATGTGCTTTGACTTCTGTCCAGATCCGATCGTAATCCTTGAGGGTATCCCCCAGATGCACGAAGAATTCCGCGTTTTCAAGCGCGTCCAGATTTGGGTAAGCCTGCGGGTCATCGCGGATTTCCTCAGGGAGCATAGCCCGGGCAGCCAGATTCGGTGTAGCATAGCCGATGTAATCGGCATTCCGGAGGGCAATCTCTGGACGGTTTAGAAAGTCCATAAACTGCAGTGCTCCCTCCAAATTCTTAGCCCCTTTGGGAATTGCCATCACATCGAACCAAACATTGGTGCCCTCTTTGGGAATGACATAGGCCAGGTCATCATTTTCCGAAATGGCGTACATCGCTTCGCCAGACCAGGTCAAAGCCAGAGCGGCCTCGCCGGAAACCATCTTGTCCTTCCCTTCATCCACAACATAGGCCAGCACCAGAGGCTTCTGCTGCTTGAGAAGCTCACCGGCTTCTGCCAGTTCCTGCTTATCCAAGGTGTTGATGGAGTAGCCCAGTTTAATCAGGGCGGCTGCCATGGAATCCCGCTGGCTGTCCAGCATCAGGATTTCCTTGGCATACCTCGGATCCCAGAGTGCATCCCAGCTGTCAACCGGCTCCGCCACCATCGTTGTGTTGTAGAGAATGCCGATTGTCCCCCACATGTACGGCAGCGAATACTCATTATCCGGATCGTACACTGTACCCATCAGGCTTTCGTCGATATGCCTGTGGTTAGGGATTTTGCTCAGGTCAATCTTTTCCAGCATGTTCTCATTCAGCATCCTGGTGAGCATGTAGTCGGAAGGGAATATCACATCATAGGTGCTGCCCCCGCTTTTCAGCTTGACGTACAAATCTTCATTGGTGGAAAAGGTGTCATAGACCACCTTCATGTTAAACTCTTTCTCGAACTCTTCCAGAATGTCCTCATCGATATAGTCGCCCCAGTTATAGACGTACAGTGTGGGCCGATCCTGTCCACACCCGGTCAGCAGTGCACTAAGCGCCGCTAAACCTAGAACGCAGAGAGTCAAAGTGACTTTTCTGGCCATTTCTCCCATTCCTTCCTTTTCTTTGTTCCCGGGCCTGCCGGATATTGACAATTATCAGCAGAAGAAGGACAAAGGTAAACATAATTGTTGACAGGGCATTGATTTTCGGGTTAATTCCCCTTCTGGCCATAGAGTAAATGGTGATGGAAAGGGTGCTTACCCCGGAACCTGTGGTAAAGAAACTGATCACGAAATCGTCAATGGACAGCGTAAATGCGAGAAGCAGTCCAGTGATAATGCCCGGCATAATCTCTGGGATAATCACCTTCCAAAGGGCCCTCGCCGGCGTACAGCCCAGATCAAGGGCAGCTTCGTAAAGATGCTTGTTGAGCTGCCGCAGCTTAGGCAGAACCGAGAGAATCACATAGGGAATATTAAAAGTAATATGGGCCAGCAGCAGGGTCAGATAGCCCAGCCTGACTTTGGCAAAGACAAAGAGAATCATCAGCGAAATGGCAGTCACTATCTCAGGGTTTAAAACCGGAAGATAGGTTACGTTCATGATCAGCTTCTTCTGGATTCCCCTGGAATTGTGAATTCCGATGGCGGCCAAGGTGCCGATGACAGTGGCTATGATCGCCGACACAACCCCGATGAAGAGCGTCGAATACAGGGAACTCATGATAGTTCGATCCTGGAAGAGCTCAACATACCAGCGGAGGGTAAAGCCCCCCCACATTCCCCGGGAGCGGGAATCGTTGAAGGAGTACACCATCAAAACTGCAATCGGCATATACAGAAAGACAAAGACAAGGTAGATATAACTGCGTTTTAGAAATCTTACCACAGCGCCACATCCTTTTCTTCCCCTTCAAAGAAGGACATGATGGCCATGCTGAGCAGAATCAGGACAATCATTACCACAGAAATCGATGAGCCGAAGCCCCAATCCCCTACAACAAGAAACTGCTGCTCAATCAGATTGCCGATCAGGGTGAACTGGCCGCCCCCCAGCAGCCTGGAGATGACAAAGGTTGTCAAAGCCGGCATAAAGACCATGGTCACGCCTGAAACCACGCCAGGGAGGCTTAATGGGAAGATCACCTTGGCAAAAACCTGAAAAGCATTGGCCCCCAGATCACCGGCAGCCTCCACCACTCCCCTGTCAATCTTGCTCAGGACAGAGTAGATAGGCAGCACCATGAAGGGCAGGAAGTTGTAAACCATGCCTAGAACCACTGCCCCCTCAGTGTACAGAATGTTGAGGCTTGGCAAATTCAGGCTGTTCAACACCACATTGATCACGCCGTTGCGCTCTAAAATTGTGAGCCAGGCATAAGTTCTGAGCAGGAAGTTCATCCACATTGGCACTACAAACAGAAGCAGAATCACATGCTTCTGCTCAAAGGCATTGCCCGACATCACCATAGCTGCCGGATAGCCGATGACCAGGCAGATCACCGTGCTGATCACTGCTAAACGCAATGAACGCCACAGAACTCTGAGGTAAATGGGTTCAAAAAACCGGGCAAAGTTTTCCAAAGACCAGGTGGCACCGGACTCGGTGGGCACTGTAAAGGCGTAGTAGAGCACTAGAACCATGGGGACGATAATAAACAGAGCCATCCATACCACATAGGGAAAGAGGGTGGAGCGTTTCATGGTCTCACCTTCTTCATGATGTGAATATCCATGGGCTCCAGGCCTAGGCCGACCCGGGTGCCCACCGGCTCCATGAGCGTCGAATGGACCAGCCAGCTTGTTCCGTCGTCAGCGTCCACAAACATCTCATAGTGTACGCCCAAAAAGTTCACCGAGCTTACCACACCTGAAAGCTTGGCGTTTTCAGCCGGAATCAGCACCAAATCCTCCGGCCGGATTACAACGTCGACTTCCTCGTCTTTGGCAAAGCCAAAGTCTACGCAGTCAAAGGTTGCGCCGCCAAAGTCCACCACGTAGTCTTGCCGCATAATGCCGTCAACAATGTTGCTTTCGCCAATAAAGTCTGCCACAAAGGCATTTTTGGGTTCATTGTAAATGTCCACCGGGGTGCCGATCTGCTGGATCCTCCCGTCTTTCATCACAACCACGGTGTCCGACATGGAAAGGGCCTCTTCCTGGTCATGGGTGACAAAGACAAAGGTGATGCCCAGCTGCTTTTGCATGCTCTTAAGCTCATGCTGCATTTCCTTGCGCAGCTTTAGATCCAGGGCAGCCAACGGCTCATCCAGCAGCAAAACCTCGGGCTCATTGACCAGCGCCCTGGCAATTGCCACTCTCTGCTGCTGGCCGCCGCTTAACGAGTTGACATCGCGCTTTTCAAAACCCGCTAGGTTCACCTGCTCCAGCATTCTGCCTACTTTTTCCTTGATCACTTTTTCACTGTACTTTTTAATCCGCAAACCAAAGGCAATATTCTCAAACACATCGAGGTGGGAGAACAGAGCATAGCGTTGAAACACTGTGTTTACTCTTCGCTTGTAAGGCGGAACGTCAGTCACATCCCTGCCTTCGAATAAAATCGTCCCGTCGGTGGGCTGTTCAAAGCCTCCGATCAGGCGCAGAGTTGTGGTCTTGCCGCAGCCGCTCGGTCCCAACAGGGTGACAAATTCATTCTTCCTAATATACAAGTTAATACCGTCCAGTGCCACAGTTTCATCATAAACCTTGGACACAGATTTCAACTCTACAATGATCTCATCCATCTTCAGTTCCCCCTTCCGTAAATTAGAAGCTTGGTGGGGCGGAAACCCACAATACACTGGCAGGCCGCTTGGTAGAATTGGAAAGGTAATGCGTTTCCCGGGCAGAGAAATAGAAGGACTCTCCCGAGCGGACCCTCAGCTTCTTGGCACCAAGGTGCAGATAGACCTGGCCCTTGAGGACATAGCCAAACTCTTCTCCCTCATGGGGATCATCGAGGGGAGTCTGCCCTTGGGGCTCTATATGAACAAGAATTGGCTCCATGGCATTTTTTTGCGCATTGGGAACCAACCAGCCAATCTCATTTTTCAGTTCTGGATCGCTCTTTACCGCTACGTCTTCCTTCGTAAACACCACTTTTTCCGGCACTTCCTGGGCAAAGAAGTCCTGCAGGTTAGTGCCCAGCGATTCCAGGATATCAACCAGGGTCGCGATGGAAGGTGAAGTCAATTCCCGCTCCACTTGGGAAATGAAACCTTTGGTCAACTCCGCACGATCCGCCAACTCTTCCTGGGTCAGGTTATTCTGCATCCGCAGGAGCTTGATTTTCTCACCGATTTTCACCACACGCCCCCCTTTCAGAGGTTTTGTAACACTAAACCTTAGGTTTAGGAACACTAAACAAGTGTATTTTATCGGGTGGAGGCAAGCATGTCAATAGTTTCAGGCAAGAAAATTGTCACCTATTTTCGCCCTCCCGCCGCAGACTGCAGTATTCCCCCGCAAGAGCCGATCTTATATTTTCCACGCTGCAGCAATAAGCTGTGATCAGGAGGGGAGAAGTATGCGGGAACTGGGCAGGATCGTCTATCTAGGGCTGATGGCAGGAGTATTGGGAACAGGTACAGGCGGCCTTTTGCTTTCCTATCTGAAACGGCCCAGAGATGACTTTTTAGGGTTTCTGCTGGCCTTCTCCGGAGGCATCATGCTGGCTGTAGTGTTCCAGGACCTGATTCTGGAGGCCCTTTCCCTGGGAGGTGTGCTGATCACCTTGGCGGGAATCATCTTTGGTGTTCTGATCCTCTTTCTGCTGTCCAAACCGGCTGTTCTTGCCCGCCGTCCCGATCGCGACCTCGTCATGACCGGTCTTTTTGTGGGCCTGGGCATTTCGCTGCACAATTTCCCCGAAGGGCTGGCCATCGGCGCGGGTTACACAGCATCACAGGATTTAGGGTTTTCCCTGGCCCTGGCCATTTGCATCCACAACATTCCTGAAGGCATGGCTATGGCGGCCCCCCTCCTGGCAGGAGGGCTGAATCGAACTAGGGTTGTGCTGATGACGATTTCAGCTGGAATCCCCATGGGAATCGGCGCCCTCCTGGGCGGCCTGTTAAAGAGCCTCCCCAAAAACACCCTGGCCGGCGCACTTGGCTGTGCCGCCGGCGCCATGCTCTTCTTGGTTTTCTATGAACTTCTGCCCGAAGCACTCAAGCAAAGTTCCCCCGCGATCTCCACTTTCGGCGCAATAATGGGTATAATAGTAGGGCTTGTCTTTTTGGTCAGCCTATAAAGATAATGACAATAATTCCGATATAATACATACAGGGGGGAGGTGACGGAATGTGAACCTGTTCTACTTGGCAGGCCTGCGTGCGGTCAGTGCCTTTCGGGCCGCGCAGCTGGATTATGTTAAGCACATGGAGCGCATAGCTTCAGGGATGCGCATCAACCGCGCCGCCGACGATCCTTCCGGACTTGCCATCTCCGAACGTATGCGGGCCCAGATCAGGGGCCTGAGGCAGGCTTCTAGAAATGCCCAGGATGCCATTTCCATGCTGAATGTGGCAGACGGGGCCCTAGGCGAAACCCATGCGATTTTGCACCGCCTGCGGGAAATTGCAGTCTACTCGGCCACCGGCACCCTCACCGAGACTGAACGGAAAGCGCTGCAGCTGGAGTTTGATGAACTGGTCAAAGCCATCGATGACATTGGGGGCAGCACTGAGTTTAATACCATCCCCCTTTTAAACGGCGAAAAAAGCAAGGATGCCCTGATCATCCAGATCGGCGCCAACTCAGGGCAAAACATGGAAATCTATTTTGATGACATGCGCGGGGCAGCTCTGGGACTCAAAGATGGCGAGGACATCATTTCTGTCGAGACACCCGAAGCTGCAGACCGTGCCATAGGCATTATCGACGAGGCCATCGGCAAAGTCTCATCCCAACGGGCCTATATCGGCGCCAAAACGAGGCGCCTGGAGCATACCGTCAATAACCTGGAGAACACCGCCATCAACCTTGCCGAGGCGGAATCCAGAATCAGAGATGCGGACATTGCAGAGGAGATCATGCATATGGTCAAAGCCCAAATCCGCATGCAGGCATCCCTGGCCATGATCGCCCAGGCCAATGTAGCCCAGCAGATGGTGCTCAAGCTCCTCTGGCCGGCAGGGTAGCCGAAAAAAGCTGTCTTCCCGTGGGAAACAGCTTTTTAGTCTGCTAAAAGGAAAGTCTGACCTCAAAGAGAATACCTACACAAGATTGGGAAAGGTGTGAAAGCCGTGATAAAATTTGGAACGGGCGGGTGGCGGGCGATTATCGCCGAAGAGTTTACCTTCAGCAATGTGCGGAGAGTTGCTCAAGCTGTTGCCTTGTATTTAGAAGAAATTGGACAGGCCGGTAAACCTGTGGTGGTAGGGCATGACCTGCGCTTTTTGTCCGGCCGCTTTTCCCGGGCCATAGCCGAGATTTTAGTCCACAACGGGATTGAAGTGTGGTTTATAGAACAGGTTGTGCCCACCCCAATGCTCATGTATGCCGTTGACCAGGAAGGCTTGGCCATGGGAATGATGGTCACTGCTTCCCATAACCCTTCCGAGTATAACGGCATCAAGATCATTGTAGAAGGCGGCAAGGATGCTCCGGTAGAGGTCACAAACCGCCTGGAGGAGATTTGTGCTAAGATTCCTCCCCTCAAGGCGCCTCCCCTTTCTTTCTTTGAAGCCATTGAGCAGGGGAAAATCATCGAATACTCCAATAAGAACGCGTATATCGATTCGCTCCTCGATCAAATCGATGTCCAGGCTGTGCAGGAGTTTAACTTCAAGATCCTTTTCAACCCCATGTTTGGCGTAGCCAAGGACATCATGGCCATGTGCCTGGCTTCCCTGCGCTGTTCAGTTGATTTAATCAACGCCGATCGGGACACCATGTTCGGTCTGCGTACGCCAAGCCCATCCCGGGAATCGCTGCAGGATATGGAGTACATCATGAAGCAGGGCAAGTACCACATCGGAATTGCCACCGACGGCGACTCTGACCGCATCGGCCTTTATGATGAAGAGGGAAACTACATCGATGCCAATGCCATCTTGAAGCTGCTCTACTACTATCTCGTGGCCTATCGGGGCGAAAAGGGAGGAGTGGTACGTAACATCACCACCAGCCATGTTTTGGATCGGATCGCCCATTCTTTCGGCGAACCGGCCTACGAAGTACCTGTGGGCTTTAAGCATATCTCCCAGAAGATGGACGAAGAGAACCTGCTCCTTGGGGGTGAAAGCAGCGGAGGATTAAAAATCAGGGGACATGTCAATGGTAAAGACGGAATCCTGGCAGCCCTTCTGGCAGTGGAAATGCTGGCCAAGACAGGCAAGAGCCTGAGCCAGCTCCTGGCTGAGATCAATGAAAAGTACGGCACTCTCCACTTCGAAGAAGT
>JAAYSR010000261.1 GCA_012518325.1 Bacillota bacterium | reverse complement strand
AGAAGCGCAGTTTGTAAAATTGAGCCAGGACGTCAAGCATGCTTTACATTCCTTGACAGACGGAGGTGGTAGCTTGAAAAATCGATTGGCGGAACTTCGGCAGAGAAAGTTTCTGACTCAGGAGGAGCTGGCTGACATCCTGGAAGTGTCCCGCCAGACTATCAGTTCGATCGAAAATGGAAAATACAATCCGTCGATTGAGCTCGCTTTCAAGATTGCCAGATTTTTTGAGGTGTCTATAGAAGAAATTTTCATCTACGAAGAACGGAAGGGTGAACGGGATGAATAGAAGGCAGGATATTCGAAAGGTTGCTTATGTCGGACTTTTGCTCTTGGCGATTGCGCTGGTGATTGCAGGCATTTTTCTTGAAGGCCGCTGGGCTGGAGTGATGATCGGCCTGGGGGCAGGTTTGCTGGGCGTTTCCGGTTCGCAGTTAATTACACAGCGTGTCATGCAAGGAAATCCCGAGGTAAAGAGGAAAGTAAGTATAGAAGAAATGGATGAGCGCAACATCCAGATCAATCACTATGCGAAAGCGAAGGCGTTTGACTTTTTTCAATTTCTCGCTTTGCCGTTCTTCTTGCTTCTGGTTGCAGCCGAAGTTCGCCTCTGGATCGTGCTTTTGGCTATTGCATTGTACGTGGCGGATTGGGTCGTGTACCTGTGGTCCTTGACTAAGAGAATGAACGAAATCTAGACTGTAAAACGTCTGATGTGAGGCGATGGAAGTGTTTCCGGATGAACTGAAGCGCACAATTAGAAAAAACCTCCTATTGTATTTCCTTCTATTTCTAGCTGCCATCACTGCATACAGCGGCATTCTGTTCGGCAGATCAGTATCCCCGGCCTACCTTTGGCTCCTCCTCGTCGGGTCATTCTTTGGGTTCCTGGCGTATCTGGAGTATCGCAGGCTTGAGAAGGAAAAGCTCCTTGCGAGGCTGCGACGGGAGTGGGGCTGTTCTGAACTCGACAAGGAACGGGATTTTCAAGAGATCTCTGCTCTTTTCGAACTGGCGCCCCGAAACCCTTCCGCCATCGATGATCGCACTTGGAACGATTTGAACATGGATCTTGTCTTTTCTCGCATGGATAGGACCTTTTCCTGGCCTGGCTCCCAAAGGCTCTATCAAATCCTGCGGTCGCCTGAAGTTGAGAATTTGGAGACAGTCCAAGAACGTGACGCGGTTATCTCTGCATTTGAGAGCGATGCAAAAATGCGGGAAAGTATCCAGTCCATTCTCAGCAGGATGGACGGGGGAATTGGTTCGGGATTGTGTCATCTGTTGTGGGGAAAGCCTGAAGTCTCTGTTGTTCATCCCCTTTGGCTCTACCGTGCTATGTTTGTCCTTGCCCTGCTTTCGCCTCTGCTCCTCGCGGTCAGTCTGCGCTATGTGACTGTGATGCTTCTTATATTTCAGATAAACATGTACCTGCATTTCAAGGTGCAGAAGCAAATCCGCGCCTACTTTGAGGGAGTTCGGGCTTTGAGGCAGCTTTTGGCTGTCTCAAAGAAACTTGCGGCCCTCAGGTATAACGCTTTAGATCGCCGTATAAGCGAGATTGGCACACACCTGGCAACAGCCCGTCACTTCAATAGAATCGTCCGTTTTGTCGGAGTTGAAACCACTGATCCTTTCATGCACATGTTCCAGCAGTATTTTACGATACTTTTTCTAGCCGAAGTCAGGGGGTTTTATCGTGCACTGGAGTTCATTGAAGATAATCGTGGGGCAATTCAGGACCTGTTTCTCAGTGTTGGAGAACTGGATGCACTGCAGTCGGTGGCGTCTTATCGCGCTTCGTTGAAGTACTACAGTGTGCCCCGCTTTGTGCCAGAGCGCGGACTGCAGCTTAGGGATGCCTATCATCCGCTGCTTGCCGATCCGGTGCCAAATTCAATCACAGTCAAGGATCGCGGCATAATGGTGACAGGGTCAAATATGTCAGGAAAATCCACCTTCCTTCGGACCGTAGGCCTGAACGCTCTCATGGCCCAGACCGTTGCCACCTGTACTGCTGAAGCCTATCAAGCCAGTCCAGTAAGGCTGCTCACGTCTATCGGGCGTTCAGATAATGTGGTGGAGGGGAAAAGTTATTATCTCGAAGAGGCGTTGAGTGTTCTGAGGGTGATTGAAGTAGTGGATGACGGCGCAGCAACCTTGGTCATCTTTGATGAGCTTTATCGCGGCACCAACTCTGAGGAGAGAATCTTTGCCGCGCAGCGTGTGTTGGAGTATTTGGTCAGGCGCAACGCACTGGTGTTTGTCGCCACCCATGACCTGGAGCTGACCGGCCTGCTGGCAGACAGCTACACCAGCTTCCATTTCAGCGAACGGGTTGGTCCGCTGGGGCTGGAGTTCGACTACAAACTAAAAGAAGGGCCGGCGACTACAAGAAACGCCATTGCCCTTCTGCGCTATCTGGGATACCCAGAGGAAATCACAGATCAAGGCTGATTCATACCAGTTTGTGCCGGTGGGCGTAGACTGCCGCCTTCGTGCGATCCTCCACCCCAAGCTTGCTTAATACATTGCTGACATGGGTCTTAACTGTCTTGATCCCAATGAACAGTTGTTCCGCAATTTCCTGGTTTGTCTTGCCTTCACCGATGAGCCTGAGCACTTCCAGCTCCCTGGCTGTGAGGTCGTTGTGGGGGTGGTGCTCGTCGGTGTCACGCATTTTCGTCAGCATTTTGGTGGCCACCTTCGGCTCAATAACAGCCTCTCCCTTGAGGGCCAGGAGAATTGCCTCCACGATTTCATCTGCGTTCGATGTCTTCAAAATGTAGCTTAGGGCACCTGCCTCGAGGGCCGGGAAAATAAGGCTCTCGTCAATGTAGCTTGTTAGGATGATGATCTGAACATCGGGCAGTTTTTGCTTAATTTCCCTTGTTGCCTCAATACCGGTGCCGTCTTCCATGATCAGGTCCATGAGGATCACATCAGGCTTAAGTTGAAGTGCCAGGTCAACAGCGGCGCGCCCGCAGCTTGCTTGGCCTACGACTTCCAATTCATCTTCGGTAGCAAGATAGGAGCAAATGCCTCGTCTGACCATTTCGTGGTCATCGACGACCATTACTCGGATCTTTTCCATGTCTATTCATCCTCCTTGGACTCCATTTCTGATGAAATCGGGACCCTGATTTCCAGCTTGGTGCCTTTACCGGGCATGGACAGCCACTGGGCTGTGCCGCCAATCAACGTGGAGCGTTCCCTTATGGAACGAATGCCCATGGACGATTGGGGAATTGCCTCCATAGCGAATCCCTTTCCATCGTCCTCTATAACCAAAATCACTCTATGGTTGGCACCAGATACCTTCAGTGAAATGCGGGCACGGCTGGCTTCTGCATGACGCAGTACATTCGACAGGCCTTCCTGAGCAATGCGGAACAGCTGGTTTTCAATATTGCTGGGCAGACTGACCTCATCCAGGTCCAAATCAAACGCCAATGACTGTTTGCTTTGCAGTTCAGCGGCCAAGGACGACAATGCTTCTGAAAGACTCTCGTTTTGCAGTGTCAACGGCCGGAGCTGCAGGAGCAGCGCACGCATCTCGGCTTGGGCTCTTGTTGCCGAGCGTGAAATCTCGCGCACTAAATCCAGGGAGTGTTCTGGATTTTTCTCCGCCAGCTTCAAAACGGTGGCAGACATCATGGAGATGGCAAACAGCTGCTGGCTGACTGCATCATGGAGATCGCGGGCCAAACGCCGGCGCTCCTCGGACACGGCGGTAATCTTGGTTTCCTGCAGCAGCTGTTCATTTTCCTGGGCAAGCTTCTGCAACGCACCTACTTGGGATTCCAAGCGGGAGGCCATCTCGTTAAATGCCTGGATAATACCGTCAAATTCTGCATTTCCTTTGAATCCAAGGCGGTAGTCGAGATTGCCGTAGGCGATATTTTTCGCCCCCAGCGTGATTTCTTCCAGCGCGCCGCGAAAATCCTTGCTGGAATAAAACCCTCCAAAAACTGCGCTTAAGGCAGAGACGCCGACGGCAATGACTGTGATTCCCAGGACTGTTGCCGGCGAATCAGGCATGCATATTAGATTGGGAAAGAGCAGGGAGGACAGAAGTACGCAGGCGATAATGGCAAGCAGGCTGCTGACAAAGTGGTAGAAAATCCATTTAAAGCGTGAAAACCACATGCCGTCACCACCCTAGCGTATTTGCCTGATACTGATTTCTCCAATTTTCCAATGGATTTTGATGTTAACCTTCTGAGTAGCACTTTCGTAGTCGGGACTCTGATACTCAACATAGCGGGGGGTGCCGCTTTGCTTTTGATTCAAGACAGTGATTTCCCCCACTTTCAGGCTGCATTCTGCCTTGAAAGGCAGGCCTGGCGGAAGGTAGATGCTGGCTTCCCCCACATAGCCGACGATGTCGATCTGGACTTCCCGGTCGGGGATGATAGCCTGGGTCAGGTCCAGGTTGACGGAACCGACTCCCTGCCTGATTTGCGTATCATCCAGCACCCAGTTTCCTGGTCCGCGGGTGTAGTCACCGACAAAAGTTGCTTTGACTTCACCGCTGTGCTTTTCTCCGCCTGACTCAAATTCGAACTTAACAAATGAACTCCTTCCCGGGAAGAGTATGAGGAGTCCGACCAAGATCAATCCCAGCGGCCAGACAACTTTCCAAGGGATCGCCGGCATGGGAATGCCGATTATGGGCAGGAGAAGGTAGACGCCGACAGTAAGCACGATCAGCCAGAGGGCAATATCCCAGGAATCCTGAGCGCCCCGTTCCCGCCGCTTTATCTTGACCAGCTGGTCTGCTGCGAACCAAATAATCAGGGTCGGCCATAGTATTGACCAAGGGGTAAAACTGATTATCTGCAGATTATAAAGGAGAAACCCCACTCCAAAACCTATCAGTATTATAGGAAACCACTTCATCGTTCTTCCTCCTCAGGGCAAATAATCCCCATATAAGTAGTTTGCTGTACTTAGCTCAGATCCTCTTTAGGACATCTACATTGTACCACGGAGCCCGGCAGAGGGTAACGGACCTTGGTATGTTTGGATCTCAGCCTCGAGGCTGACATACGGGTGGAGGACAGAAGAACTTCTTGACAGCAATATCCATTTGTGATAAAATGCACACAGTACCTCCTAAGACAGTTTCAGAGATGCAGTTATTTTTTTGAACTAACTTGTGCCCTGTTTCACAAATGGAGCGGGTGGCACTCCACCCAGCGCAGTTCATTCCAACAGAGAGGGAAGTTCTAGGCTAGTCTGTATTACACTCACTCTTTGAACACTAGCGTAGATTAGGCCCTATAAGGGGAATCGGCACAGTTTTGTGCCGATTCTCCTTATAGGGAGCAGTGGCGATAAAACTCTGCTGCTCTGAGGGGCACCTCAATGTTCTGAAAGAGTATTATGATCTGAAACGCAAGCTCCAAGCTTAAGACAGATGAATTACTTGAAGCAGTATTGCGGGAAAGAACAGGGATAGCGGGAAAAGAAAGGGCAAAAAAAAGTTGCGTGGAGGGCTTGCATTCAGGCTGGAATAATGCTATATTAATTAAGGCATCAGGGACAACAACCGATGCCAAACCCGAAGAGCCTTGCTTTTTAAGGCTTATTTCTTTCGGCAGAACCTTGAAAACTGAACATTGAATCTTGAAACATTCTGTGTTTGAAGAGAATAAGCCATAAGTTTGTGTAAGCCTGACTCAATTCATTGAATTGAGCAGTACAGCTAGTTTCAAGCTAGCCTGAATTT
>JAAYSR010000046.1 GCA_012518325.1 Bacillota bacterium | reverse complement strand
GCCAGAATTCTGTTGCGATCTGTCTGGATTCCTGCTACACCTGCAATATGCCGGTCCTGGCCAATTGCTCTGAAGTCCTGGCCAAGCTTAGTCTTAAAGAAGGCCCAGATCGCTAAGGCCAGCAGTCCGATGACTAGGAAAGTCACGATGGGAATTTTCGTGAAGCCGTACTGCACTGTCCAAATATTATCCAGAACACCGCGCAGCCGGGACAGATTGATTGTGTTTCTTAAACCCGGACTCGTGGAGATCCTTAGCGTAGGATTGTCGAAGGGGATCAAAGTCCCCACCAGGAAGAGAAATATGAACTGATAGACGCCGTTGGCAAAGAAGCCCATCACCATTCCGGTAATCATCTCCCTGCCCTTGGCCTTGTTGAACACCATCCCGGCCAAAAAACCAAACAGTGCCGCAAGCGGGGTCGCCAGCAGTGCTGTCAAGGCAAGGCCGCCGATTCCAGACCACTCCCAGTGGGTGGACAGGATCAAGGCGATTTGGCCGGCCAGGGCACCTAGCACGATACCAAAGTTCAGACCCATTCCTGCGACAACCGGGATGATCAGAGAAAGGACCAAAAAGGAGTTTCTCGCCATTCTCTTGACTATTTCCATCATCAGGAACTGACCCGGCATTTTAGCATAGTAAACACCGAGTAAACAGACGATGGCAAAAAGTATCGGTACAGCATTCTTTGAGACAAACCTCTTAACTTGGTTCACGCCTGTTCACCTCCGGTTACGCGCGTCAAGGCATACAAGATCATGGCATTACTTACAATCACCCGGGCAATTTCGGAGATGTTGCCCTCAATAAGCACGTTTGTGACAGGCATTGCCACCGTCAGCAAGGTTTGGAACAGCACCACGCCAATGATGGCGTTGAGCACCGATGCCTGACGGGTGTTAGCTCCGCCGATCAGCACCGCAGCCACCGCCGGAAACGCTGTCATCAGCGGCCCGTTGTACAGCTGAGCGAAGCCAAAGCTTTGGGCGTACACCACATAACCGACTGCCGCCAGAACAGTGGAAAGGACAACACCCAGACTGCGGTAGGCGTTAATGTTCAAGCCAGAAGCGACAGCAAAACGGGGGTTGCGTCCCACCACTTCCATAGCTACACCAGGCTTGCTCCTCAAGAACAGCCAGAGCAAAAAGGCAAGCAGGGCGTAGAACAAAAGCAAACCCGTCGGGACAGTTACTCCGAAAATCTCAAAGGGCAGAAATTGGTTGAGAGTCCCTCCAAAGGTATCAGCCAGTGTCAATGTCACGCGCAGACCCTGACCGCCCACAGGCCAGATCAATGCAGGATTCTTAAAGGGAGCCAGCAGCCAAAAAATGCACATTCCTGCCACAACCGAGAAGCCCACATAAGTTCCAACCATCATCTCCTGCCCTACCACACGGTTCAGGAGCAGCGAATACAGGTAGCCTGCAGCGATCCCGAGGGGTACCGCTACGAGCAGAGCTACAACAAAACCGCCAAAGCCCAGCAAGGAAAATTCCATGGCCACCAGCACGCCGACCATACCGGCGATAACACCAACGGGCAAGCCGAAGTTCAAACCGACTCCAGCCTGGATTGAAGGCACCATCGCTAAGACATAAATCCCATTCTGCCCAATCCTCACCAGAGCGTCACTGAGCAGCCCGGGAACGCTCAATTCAGTACCTGCTGCTATCAGGATCAACACCAGCAAGAAGGCAGAAATGATCAGGCGTGGTAGGCCAAATCCACGGTAGATCTTAATTAGTTGTTCCTTCACTGACTCCCACCTCCTCCAAGGATTTACCTGCCATCAGCAAACCGTACGCCACGTCGGGGGCATCCGGGGCCAAAATTCCCGACAGTCTGCCTTCGTAAATAATCGCAATTCGGTCGCTGATGCTGCGCAATTCAGCCAGTTCACTGGAGGTAATCACTACAGTCACACCCATGCGGTTGAGCTCCACTATGAGCTCCAAAACCCTGGCCTTAGCCCCGACGTCAATTCCGCGGGTCGGCTCAGAGACAAAAAACAGTTTTGGATTCTGGGTGAATGCCCTGGCGATACATACTTTTTGCTGGTTTCCTCCACTCAGCCTGCGTACGATCTGATCAGGACCTGTGCAGCGAATATCAAAGCGTTCAATGGACTCCAAAGCATGTTCGATGATTTTTTTCTGGTCCTTAAGCTTGAAAGGGCCGGGTTTCAAGAACTTGTTCTGGATCTGCATGCTTGTCAGAACGATATTGTTGGCAATAGAGTCTTCCAGAACCAGGCCAACGCCGCGGCGATCTTCAGAAACAAAGGCGATGCCCCTGTTCAGTGCTTCCCGAGGATTGTTGAGGGGCAGCTCTCCTCCCTCATACAGCACCTGCCCTCTGCTTGGGTAAAGGCCCATAATACCATTGGCCAAAGCGATCTTCCCGTGGCCCGCCAAGCCGCCGATGCCGAGGATCTCCCCTTTGTACACATCCAGGTCAATCCCGCGCAAGCGTTCGCCGGGCATATCTACGCGCAAATCCCGGATCTCCAGGACCTTCTCTTTCGTTGCCTTCGGCCGGTCTCCGCCAATGCGGGCAGAAGTATCGATCCTGCGCCCTACCATAAGCTCCGCAATCTGCGCAATCGTAAAGCTCTCAGTTGGTCCGGAGCGAACCAGTTCGCCGTCTTTTAAGATAGTTATATTGTCCGCCACCGCCATTACTTCATCGAGGCGATGCGTAATAAAAAGAATACTAATGCCAGATTCCGCCAGTCTCTGGATTACTTCCAAAAACTGCTCTGCTTCGCTTTCAGTCAATACGGCGGTCGGTTCATCAAGGACCAGCAGCTGCAGACCCTCTTTGTCAATCTCCCTGGCTATCTCCACAAATTGCAGATAGCCGACGGGCAAACCCTCAACAGTTACCCATTCCTCGATATTCATGCCCAGCTTATCCAGGGCAGCCCTGGCATCAGCGGACATCTTCTTGCGATCTAGGGTTTCCAGTTTCTTGCCAAAAACCTTGCTGAACACATTTGGTTTAGTATCTTCCCTGTTCAGCTTGATATTTTCAGTGACGGTAAAGCCAGGCAGAAGCATGAACTCCTGGTGGACCATGCCGATGCCAGCCTCAATGGCCGCTTTCGGCGATTCAAACAACACCGGCTTGCCATTAATCAATATTTCTCCGTCATAACCTCCTGTGTTAGCAATGACGGACATACCAAACAGAATGTTCATCAGGGTTGACTTGCCCGCGCCGTTTTCCCCGACTAGACAGTGAATCTCCCCTTTTGCCACTGTGAGGTCGATATCTTTTAGAACTTGAGTACCATAAAATGATTTGGAGATCTTCTTCATCTCCAACACAGGAACACTCATATCCACACCTCCCACTTTCTACATCAAGAAAAGTGCGGAGACCCGCCCTCGGAGAGGGCGAGAGCTCCGCATTGCTATGCATCAACTGATGTTAACTCCTTAGAAAATTACCGAGTCTGCAATGACCAGATAGAAGTTGGCATCGTCTCTGTAGCGATTGAGCGAAATCCGGATGCCGGTGGCTTCAAAAACAGCCTCTTCTACAGCGGCTTGGTCGGAGAAGTCCAGGCCTTCCTGAATGTGCTTGATAGCCAGTTCAACGCCTGCTTCTACAAAGACCATGTTAATTGGTGCAACCCAGGTTGCCATACGGCCGGCATTACCCTGTTCGGCTACCTTTTCCTTGATCTGCTCCAGGATATAGTCTACGTCACCCTTGCGGTCTTCGGAGATTTCAATTCCCAATGCACCTGGATAGCCATGGAAAGGACTTGGGCAGCATTGCTCTGGGAAGATGATGCCGGCTTCCATAGAGGCCCGAATAGCAGGCTCCATCATGGCGCAGTTGGTACCGAAGAAGGCGATGTCTTTGCCGTGCAGTTCAGCCTGGCGGGGAATGTCTTCAAGGATGAACTGCTGCGTTCCTGGGATACCTGCGTCACCCATTGGGTCCGGAGCGGTAACATCCACTACTTCAATACCAAGCCTCTCTGCCTCTTCCTTCATGTTGTTGTACCTTACAGCCAGAAGTTCCATGGACATGTGACGTGGGAAGGAATAATGGAGAATCTTCTTAGCACCCATCCGCTGTGCCAACTG
>JAAYSR010000260.1 GCA_012518325.1 Bacillota bacterium | reverse complement strand
GCCCCGCAGTGAACTTGTGACTGAAAGGGTGAAGGTCACCAAACCTAGGTTTCCCGTGATTGATGTTCATACCCACTTTGGGTCCCTGGTTCTCGGAGAAGATTATACCGAGGGCTATGATACAGCCCGGGAAGTGGAGCGGTTCAAAGAGGCTGGCATCAAGCGGGTGGTCAACCTGGAGCTCGTATGGGGTGGCGAGCTCGACAGGCTCTTGGAGAAAATCCATCCCCATGAAGACTTTATTACTACTTTCAGTTCCGTTGATGTAACCAGGCTTGATGAGCCCGGTTTTGAAAGGTATGTCAGGCGCACATTGCAGGAGGCAAAGGGGAAGGGGGTCCGGGGCCTTAAATTTTGGAAGGACCTCAGCCTTTCCCACAGGGACAAGAGTGGAAAGTACATTGCTCTGGATGATCCTAGGCTGCAGGTGATTTGGGCAGCCGCAGCTGAACTCGGCCTGGTTGTGCTGCATCATGTGGCCGATCCTGTGGCCTTCTTTAAACCCGTTGACAGGTACAACGAAAGGTTTGAAGAACTGTCCAGGGTTCCGGAGTGGTCCTTTTACCGCCCCGGGCTTTATACCTTTGAACAGCTTATGGAACAGCAGGAAGCTATGATCAGGGACAATCCCACAACTACCTTTATCATTGCCCATGGGGGCTCTTACAGCGAAAACTTGGGCGTTGTCAGTAAGTGGCTGGACCAGTACCCGAACATGTATATTGACATCGCCGCCCGCATCAATGAGTTTGGGCGGCAGCCCTATACGGCCAGGCGCTTTTTTGAACGGCATCAGGACCGCATTTTGTTTGGCACTGACGCTGCTGCAGGCTATGCCTTCAACTATCAGCCTTATTTTGAGTTTCTGGAAACTTGGAACGAGTACTTTGACTACTCCTCATCGGGGATTCCGGGGCAGGGGCGCTGGAAAATCTACGGGATCGGCCTGGGGGATGCAGTTTTGGAGAAGATCTACTATAAGAACGCTGAGAAGCTGGGCCTGTAGAATAGGGGCAAATGCCCCTATTCTCTGAGAAGATCGCGGTAGATGCCCGGTACAGAATCAGGAATTTCTATGGCTCCTGCCGCTTTTTTGTAAAACTCAACCGGGCCGGCGCCGCCGATAACACCGTAGGCGTAGCCGAGGCCAGCCAGGCCGTGGAGACAGGCTAAGAGCAAGGCACTGCCGATTTGCCTGCCCCGATAGGCGGGGTGCACCCCGGTGGGTCCGAAATAGCATTTATAAGTAGCTTCGTAGCAGCCAAATCCTACAATCGCTTTTGTGTCCCTGTCCTGGGCTAAGAAGATGGTGCTCGGTTTGTTGGTAAAGGCGACATCAGCTTCGCTCGCCCAGCCTTCGTAGAAGTTTTCGCGAATCCAGTTTAGCACCAGGTGCTTTTCTGGAGGTATTCCCCTGCGTACGGTGATCCCTTGCTCTTCCATCAGCTGCAGGATCGGGTCGAGTTTGGGCAGGTCATAGAGCTTAACTAGCATGTCGGGCATGATTAGCTGCCTCCAGACGATTTGATTTTAGGTCAGGGGAAAGAGGATCTGCCGGCGCAGGCTGTGCGAACGGTAGGCCCCGTCCATGAGCTCAGTCAATGCCACAGCACAGTGGATATCGTAATGGTTGGGTTCACCATGCAAAATGGCTCCAATCCATTGTTCCATAGGTGTCGGCAGTGCTTTGGGCAGCTGATCAGGCTGAATCCAGCCGCTGATTTCGCCCTGGACTTCCGACGTGTTTAGGCGTACTTTCCCTTCTGGACCGCCGACAAAGAGGCTGCCCTTGGTTCCGTACAGCTCCAGGGAAAAGGGACTGCGTGCAGACAAGAACGAAGTCTCATTAATCGCTGTGGCGCCGTTTTCAAACTCAATTACGCAGACAGCATTGTCTTCTACATCCTTGCCAGTCACATGGGTAAACATAGATGAAATGCGCTGCGGTTTCCCCAGCAGCCAGGCGCTGAGATACATGCCGTGTGCGCCCAGGTCAATCATGGCCCCGCCTCCGCACTCTTCGCTGTCGTAAAAATGTTCCGGCAGCCACCCGGCGACGGTGCCGTTGTGGGCGTTGCGGATGCGCAGCAGGGAAATCTCACCAAGCCAGCCCTTTTCCACTGCTTCCTTGGCAAAGAGGTTGTGGGGCATGCTGCGATGGGGGAAGGAAATCGTGAATGTGATGCCGGCTTCTCTAATCACACCGGCAACTTCCTGGGCTTCAGCGAGGGTCGGCGTCAAAACCTTTTCGGTGAATACATGTTTGCCGGCCCGGGCAGCGTCAATGATCACCTCGCGGTGGAGGTTGGTTGGAGTATTAATCACAACGCCGTCAATTTCCGGGTCTGAGAGTACCGTGGACAGATCTGCCTGAAACGGGACACCGAGCTCCTGGGCGAACTTCTCGCCCCGGGCTGGTTCATTGTCCCATACTAGGGCGATCTCTGTTTCTGGATGGGCCCTGAGCTGGGCAGCATAATCAGGAGCATGGACATGCCAGGCGCCTAGCATGGCGATTTTGAGCATAATAATCCCCTCATTTCCTATTAGATATATGTTAATCCTTCTGCAGCGGGCAGTTTTTTCCTGCGTAAGAAAGGGGGAAGGGGAAACGGGCTGACACAAGAAAAACCCCAAACAGAGGAGGGCTCTGTTTGGGATGGGGAGGATTACATTCTCAGGGGATCGTCAATTAGCGTAGCGAAGACAAATTGGTGTACATGGCCGCGGTTGAGGGTAGTAATGCCGGACATGGCATGGACGTGCCTGCCGTTGCCAACCGGGATCGAGAGCCCGGTAACTCCTGCCACTTCATGCAGGTGCAGGCTGGTAAAATCAGTGTCGGCCTGGAAAACATGAATGTGGTCATCGCCGACAGGAATGACTTCGCTGGTCATGCCCGAAAAGCGGTGGTTGTGAGGAATTTCCTCGAAGATCATGGTGCTGCCCTGCACTTCGTGGACATGGGTCTGGGTGGATACAACATTCTGTTGCGGAGTAAGATTGTTGCCTATCAGGTTAATCCCTCCCTTGCCTATACTTTGCGGGGGAGGGACAGTCCCTCACACAATTTGACGAAAACAGGAATCCTATCTTGCACAGCGTCGTGAAAAGAGGTCTTCCTGGGCAGGCGGCGAAGACAAAAGGAGATTATATCAAGTGGAGGCCAGTTAGATGTACAGTTTTACTAACGATTACAGTGAAGGGGCACACCCCCGAATCCTGAATGCATTGCTTGAGACAAATCTAGAGCAGGCTGCAGGTTACGGCCTGGACCAGTTTACGTTGGAAGCAGCTGAGCTGATCAAAAGGAAAATAGGGCGGAAGGATGTGGACATCCACCTGATACCGGGAGGAACCCAGACCAACCTTATTGCCATTTCGGCCTTCCTTAGGCCCCATGAGGCAGTGATTGCACCTCTCACCGGCCACGTTGAAGTGCATGAGACAGGTGCCATTGAGGCGACAGGGCATAAGATCATCACGAAGGAAGGAATTGAGGGCAAGCTGACGCCGGCCGATGTAAAAGAAGCTGTGGAGTATCATGCAGACGAACATATGGTCAAGCCTAGGCTGGTTTATATCTCAAATTCCACAGAAGTGGGCTCGATTTACAGCAAGGCAGAACTTGCAGCTTTGAGCAACGTCTGCCGGGAACATAACCTCCTGCTGTTTATGGACGGGGCCAGGCTGGGTTCAGCTCTGACCTCAGACAAGAACGACTTGACTTTGGAAGAGATAGCTAACCTGGTTGATGCCTTTTATATTGGCGGAACCAAGAACGGCGCCTTGATCGGAGAGGCGCTCGTGATCATAACCGAAAGCCTGAAGGAAGACTTCCGCTATCATATCAAGCAAAAGGGCGCTCTGCTGGCTAAGGGGCGCTTATTGGGAATTCAGTTCCGGGAGCTCTTCCGTGACAATTTGTTCTTCGAGCTGGCAGAACATGCCAACCGAATGGCGGGGAAAATCCAGGACGCCCTGATTGAGCTCGGCTGCCCGCTTTTGCTCCATTCCCCGTCCAATCAGCTCTTTCCCATAATGCCGAACGAGGTTATCGCGGAGTTGGCAAAGAACTACTCCTTTGAGGTGCAAAGAAAAGTGGATGAAGACCGTTCGCTGATTCGCCTGGTTACATCCTGGGCAACCAAGGAAAGCGCTGTGGAGGAGTTTATTGCAGAGTTGAGTAGGCTTATGTAAGAATATTGGGGGTCTATGCTATGTACCGGATTCTCATTGTGGAGGATGACCCGATCATCGCCAAGACGATGGAAAAACATATTGCCAGCTGGGGTTATGAAGTGGCGTGCGTGACTGATTTCAGCGATGTCTTGTCTGAGTTTGCAGCATTCGATCCCCAGCTTGTTTTGCTCGACATTTCCCTCCCCTTCTTCAATGGCTACCATTGGTGCAATGAAATCCGCAAACTCTCTAAAGTCCCGATTATCTTCATCTCATCCGCATCAGATAACATGAACATTGTGATGGCCATGAACATGGGCGGAGATGACTTTCTGGCCAAACCCTTCGATCTGTCTGTCCTAACAGCCAAGGTTCAGGCGCTGCTGCGCCGCACCTATGACTTCGCCGGACAGACCAATCTCCTGGAACACCGGGGGGCAATTCTCAACACCAGCGATGCGACTTTGACCTTCCAGGGCGACCGGATTGAACTTACCCGCAATGAGTATAAAATCCTCAAGATGCTGATGGAAAACAAGGGGAAAGTGGTTTCCCGGGAATCACTGATGGTGATGCTCTGGGAAACAGACAGCTATGTAGATGACAACACGCTTACAGTCAATGTCACTAGATTGCGGCGCAAGCTGGAAGCCCTAGGTTTAACAGATTTTATCGCCACAAAAAAAGGTATGGGGTATGAGGTGAAATGAGCAGAGTACAGACAGTAAAAGCCTATTTGCAGTTTCGCTGGAATGCTCTGGTCTGTTTCGCCGTCTTTATCTTGGTTTTTGCCGCTGTCTTTTTCCTGTACGATCTGCCCTGGGAGCCTCTGTGGTACGGAGCGCTCTTATGCCTTTGGATCGGTTCTATCTTTATCGTACTTGATTTGCTGGCCTTCAGCAGGCGACGCCGGGTGCTGCAGGCTTTGAAAAAGAGCATTGCCCAGGCCCTTCCGGACCTTCCCCGGCCACAGGGCCTCCTGGAAGGAGACTACCAGGAGCTGCTCAGGCTGCTGTCGGAAGAAAAGCGCAGGGAGGCTCTTGCAGCTGAGCAGCGGCGGCGGGACCTGGTGGAGTACTACACGTTATGGGCCCACCAGATTAAAACCCCCATCGCTGCTATGCGCCTGGTGCTGCAGGCCCAGGATGATGAAGACTCAAGGGAGCTCTTGCTGGAGCTGTTTAAGATCGAGCAGTATGTGGAAATGGTGCTGCAGTACTTACGGGTGGAAAGTCCTGTTACAGACCTAGTCCTCAAGCGCCACAGCCTGGATGCCATCGTGCGGCAGGCGGTGCAGCGCTATGCCAGCTTGTTTATTCGCCAGCAGATCCGCTTGGATTATCAGGAACTGGACTGCGAAGTGCTGACCGACGAAAAGTGGCTGGTCTTTGTCATTGGTCAGGTTCTGTCCAATGCGCTTAAGTACACCAAGGCAGGGACCATTTCCATCTACCTTGAAGATCGGAAACGCAAGATCCTGGCCATCGAAGATACCGGAATTGGGATCGCCCCTGAGGATCTGCCCCGAGTCTTTGAACCGGGGTTCACAGGTTACACCGGGCGCCTGGAGAAAAAGGCCACCGGGATCGGGCTTTATTTATGCAGGAAAGTTCTCGACAAACTTTCCCACACCATTGCCATTGAATCTGAGGTGGGGAAAGGGACTAAGGTGACAATTGGCCTCGATACAGTGGATGTTTTCGATTCTTACCAGAATGTAAGGTTGGGCGGGGAAGTGTAAGCCAAAAAAATGGCAGCGCATTTCCCCCCTTTGCTATACTGGGCCTGAGATTTGGAAGGAGGTAAGCTTATGCTTCTGTTAGAGGTGAAGAATGTCAAGAAAGTATACACCACCCGTTTTGGAGGAAGCCAGGTCCAGGCTTTGACTAACGTCTCCTTCGGGGTGGAAAAGGGCGAGTATGTGGCCATTATGGGGGAATCGGGTTCAGGGAAAACAACCCTCCTGAACATCCTGGCCACCTTAGACAGGCCTACAGCGGGGGAAGTGCTGCTCAACGGTACCAGCATCCTGGATCTTCCCCACAGGGAGATTGCAGCTTTTCGCCGGGACAATCTTGGCTTTGTCTTTCAGGATTTCAACCTGCTGGACACATTTTCCATTCAGGATAATATCCTGCTTCCCTTGGTTTTGGCGAACACTCCCTACTATGAGATGGAGAACCGTCTCAGGCCCCTCGCCAGGCAGCTGGGGATTGAGCCCATCTTAGCCAAGTATCCCTATGAAGTATCCGGCGGTGAAAAGCAGAGGACCGCCATCGCCAGGGCGCTGATCACCAGACCCCAGCTGGTTCTGGCCGACGAGCCCACCGGCGCGTTGGATTCCCGGGCCACCGACAGCCTGCTGCGCCTGTTTCGGGAGATCAATGATCAGGGGCAGACCATTCTCATGGTCACCCACAGCACCAAGGCTGCCTGTTTTGCCAAACGCGTACTGTTTATTAAGGACGGGGAGATCTTCCACCAACTCTACAAAGGATCTTTGTCGGAAGAAGAGATGTACCAGAAAATCTCCGACACCCTGACAATGATTGCAACAGGTGGTGTGCGCCGTGGGTAAGGTTTTTTATGGCAGACTCGCCTATGAAAACATCAAGAAGAACTCCCGGGTCTATGTCCCCTACATCTTAACCAGCATCGCTGCTGTGACGATGTACTATCTGATGCATTCCCTGGCAGTGAATCAGGGATTGGAGGAAATGGCCGGCGGAGCCCAGGTCCGGACCATGCTGTCCTTTGGCTTTATAGTGGTGGGAATTTTTTCTGTAATCTTTCTGCTGTATACCAACAGTTTCCTGATCAAGGGCAGAAAGAAAGAATTTGGCCTCTTTCAGGTGCTGGGCATGGAGAAAAAGCATATCGCCCGCATCATGATGTATGAAACCATTTATATCGCCCTGCTTAGCGTCGTTTCAGGCCTGACAGGGGGAGTGATCCTGTCCAGGGCCATGTTTTTGCTGCTGCCCAAGCTCTTGCGCTTTGAAGTGAGGCTGGGTTTTGAAATTTCTGCTGCTTCCATCGGTTCGGCGCTGCTGCTCTTTGCAGGCATCTACCTTGTGACCCTGCTTTGGAATCTGTGGCAGGTCCACCTGGCCAGGCCAGTTGAGCTCTTGAAGAGCGGGCAGGTGGGGGAAAGGGAACCTAAGGCGAAGTGGCTCCTCACCTCGCTGGGTCTGGCCTCCGTGGGGTCCGGCTACTACATTGCCTGGACAACCGAATCGCCCATCGCGGCCCTGGCCTTATTCTTTATGGCGGTTCTGCTGGTGATGATTGGGACTTACGCCCTGTTTACCTCAGGCAGCATCACTTTCCTGAAACTGCTGCGCAAGAGCAAAAGGTACTACTACAAGCCCAATCACTTTACAGCGCTTTCCGGCATGATCTACCGTATGAAGAAAAACGCGGTGGGGCTGGCCAATATCTGCATCCTTTCCACGATGGTCCTGGTTACCCTCTCCACGACGGTATCGCTTTATATCGGCATTGAAGATGTTCTCAGGACCCGCTACCCCAGGGAGATCATGATTTCTTCCTACGAGGTTACAGATGAGTTTGTTGATCAGTTAAACCGCAGTGTGTCTGAGGTGCTGGCCAAGCACGGGGCTGCGCCCCAAAACAGGCTGGAGTATCGCAGTCTGGTGTTTCTAGGCCGGGAGAAGGATGGGGAGTTTACTGCGGAAGTGTCAACCGTCAGCTTTCTCGACGACAACGCTCAGCTCCTTGCGTTTATCCCAGGCGAAGACTACAGCAGGATGATTGGGGAAG
>JAAYSR010000259.1 GCA_012518325.1 Bacillota bacterium | reverse complement strand
TAAATCAAAAGCACTACAGAGACAATCACCGCGGTCCAGGGAATGCCTCGGTAGGTAGCCATAATCCAAGTAATTACCATAATCAGAATCGACAGCGCGGCCTGTTTGATGACAAAAATGCTCATGGAAGTAGTTTCAAAATCATAGCGTTTCAGGCTCTGCCTGTGCCTGATCTGGGAATAAACCATGGCAAATACCAGGCCGATGCCAATGATCACAGTGAGCAGATGAAAGTCGAGAGTCTGGCCCCAGGGCAAATCGGGAATGTAGCCGTTAGAGAGCTGCAAAAAGGTCCGATCCCTGACGATAATCGTGCCGGTACCTGCTGTAACCATGGAAAGCAATCCCCTGAACATAAACATGCCCGCCAGTGTTGTCACAAAGGCCGGAACCTTAATCTTGGTCACCAAGAAGCCCTGGTATACCCCGACCAAGACACCGCACAGCAGTACAAAGGGTATTACCAGCCACACATTCCACCCGTTCATGAGCAGAATGGCTGCCACTGCACCCAGGAAACCTGCCACAAAGCCGATGGACAGGTCAATATGCTTGATAATCAAAATCAACGTCATGCCAATGGCCAATACCGCCACATAACCTGTCTGGTTCACCAGGTTGATCAGGTTCCGGGAAGATATAAACAGGCCGTTGGTGGCAATCGTAAAAATAAGGAAAATGACTGCCAAGGCAATATACATTGCATAGTCACGAATGTTTTTCACGAGCAGCGATGTAACCTCAGCAGCGAGGCTTTCCTTCTTGTGCCTGGAACTGGTCGCTCTTGCCGTTTTCATCACACTGCCTCCTCCACTGTTTTTGTAGCCATGGCCATCACTTTCTCCTCTGTGGCATCTTTAGCGTCAAGCTCACCGGTGATGGTCCCTTCGGACATAATGTAGATGCGGTCGCTCATGCCTAATACTTCTAAGAGTTCACTAGAAATCATTATGATACTTAAGCCCCGCGCTACAAGTTGATTCATCAGACTGTAGATTTCGAACTTGGCGCCTACATCAATCCCCCGAGTGGGTTCATCCAAAATGATCAGGCTGGGCTCGGAAAACAAGCTTTTCGCCAAAGACGTTTTTTGCTGGTTGCCGCCAGAAAGCGTCCCGGTCACTGTCTGCACGCTGGGGGTACGAATGTCAAAAGACTCCCGGTACTCATTGGCAACCGTAATTTCTTCGTTTTCATTGACCACTAAATTGTGGACAAGCTTCTCCAAAGCGGAGACGGTTACATTGAACTTCACATCCTGGATCAAAATCAGGCCGTTGCCCTTGCGATCTTCTGTCACATAGGCCATTCCTGCAGCAATGGCATCTGCAGGGTGCTTAAACTCAACCCGCTTGCCGTCAAGGTACATTTCCCCGCCGCGCAAGTCGTAACCCGGCACATTGCCAAAGAGACTCAAAGCCAGCTCCGTGCGTCCGGCCCCCATCAGCCCGGCCAAGCCTACGATCTCTCCTTTGCGGACATTTAAGTTCACATTGTGCAGGATCTCCCGTCCGCTGACCCGATCCACCACAGTCCAGTTCTTCACCTCAAAGGCAACTTCACCCACAGTGACATCCCGGGCCGGGTAGATATTTTCAATTTCACGGCCCACCATATGCTTAATGATCTCCTGCTCCTCAATTTTGCGCTCCTTGGCATCTAAGGAGGTAACCACGCAGCCGTCCCTGAGAACAGTGATCGTATCAGCGATGGCCACAATCTCTTTCAGCTTGTGGGAGATCATGATAGAGGTGACTCCCTGGCTCTTGAGCTCCCTCAAGAGGTTTAGGAGGTTCTGGCTGTCCTCTTCATTGAGGGCTGCTGTGGGTTCATCGAGAATCAAAAGGTCGACGTCTTTGGAAAGCGCCTTAGCGATTTCCACCAGCTGCCTCTGACCCACCCCAAGCTCTTTAACCTTGGTACTGGGATCCACCTTCAGCCCAACCCGCTTCAGCATCTCAGCAGCCCTAACCTTAGTCTCGTTCCAGTCAATCACTCGTCCATTGATGATTTCATTGCCCATAAAAATGTTTTCATAGACAGGCAGCTCCGGAAACAGGGCCAGCTCTTGGTAAATAATGGCAATCCCCTGTTTTTCGCTGTCCGAGATGTGGCGAAACTCCTGCACTTGGCCGTTCAGCACAATCTCGCCCTCGTAGGAGCCGTAGGGATAGACACCTGAGAGCACCTTCATCAGCGTAGACTTGCCGGCCCCGTTTTCGCCGACAAGGCAGTGGATTTCTCCCCTTTCCACTTCGAAAGTTACCCCATCCAGCGCCTTCACACCGGGGAATTCCTTGGTGATGTTCCTCATCTCTAAGATGAGATCCTTAGCCATGATCAGCCCTCCCTTCCATACTTTGAGAAGGCCGGCCCGATAGCGAGCCGGCCTGGATTAATTTTTCTGCTTAGAGGCCAACAAAGTCGCTGGCATCGTAGTAGCCGGAGTCAATCAAGACGGATTTTACGTTGTCTTGGGTAACGATGACTACTGGTGTCTGCTTGGCAGGTACATCTACAACCTGGTTGAAGTAGGATGCATCAGTCTGAGGCTGACGGCCTTCCAGAATCTCAATGGCCATGTTCATGGCGTCTGCGGCGAGAGTTCTGGTATCCTTGAAGACAGTCATGCTCTGCTGTCCGTCGATGATGTACTGTACGGAAGCTTTCTCAGCGTCTTGGCCGGTAATGTAGTAGTTGGTCACATGTACGTCTGCTGCGAAAACGTCTGCGATGGAACGGGCAGTACCATCGTTGGGAGCCAGAATGAATACTTCTCCCTTGTCTGCTTCTTCAGCAACTGTGAGGTGAGCTTCAGCCTTGGACTTGGCTACGTTGAAGTCCCAGTCGGTGGTTACTTCGCCAATGATGGCTGCCAGCTGTTCCCTGGTCAGTTCCAGAGTATCCTGGTAGTTCTGTGCCTGTACGGAGTTCTTAATTACAAATGTTCCGTCTGCAATCAAGGGCTGCAAAACATTCCAAGCGCCCTGGAAGAACAGGAAGGCGTTGTTGTCTGTGAGGGCTCCTGCATAGAGGTAGAGAGGATTGCCCTTGCCCTTGGCATTGGCCGCCAGGTACTCACCCATGGCCTCACCGACGGAGACGCTGTCGAATGTGACGTAGTAGTCGAGGGCATCAGTATCAGTGATCAGGCGGTCATAGGAAATAACGGTGATGCCTTCAGCTTTGGCGGTTTCCACAGCAATAGCTGCGGCAGCAGCGTCGTGGGCGCAGATAATGATGACACGTGCACCCCTGGCAATCAGGGTTTCGACATTGGTTCTCTCAACAGCGGAGGAACCTTGGCTGAACAATACTTCTACCGAATAAGGAGTTTCTCTGATGACATCTTCAAAGCGAGCGACGTCCTGCAGCCAGCGGGGTTCGTCCTTTGTAGGCAGGACGATACCGACGTCCACCCTTTGAGCGAATGCAACTGAAAAACTGGTCAATAAAATGGAGAGAGTTACTGCCAACACAAGAATTCTCTTCATGGTTTTGCCACCCTTCTTTCTAGTTGTTAACCGATTTGCCGGTTACTCCTTCATTATAAGGGTGAGACAGCCGCGACTCCATTTAATATATTTCTATTTGTTTTGATATTTTTCTTTCTTTACAACTTTACTTATCCTTTTATTGACAATCCCTCCCGGTATTCGGTGGGACTGCATCCCACCGTTCTCTTGAACCAGGAGCTGAAATAATAGGCATCGCTGAAGCCAAGGTAGTCTGCGATTTCATAGATGCGGTCGTCTGTGCCTTTGAGAAGCTCCTTCGCCTTCTTTACTTTTAATCCCGTTACATAGTCGGAAAAGTGCTCACCGGCGTACTCAAGGAAAAGCTTGCTGAGCTGTGAAGGGCTCATATTCAGCTTGGCAGCCATGGTGTTGAGAGTGACGCCGCTGCGGTAATGCTCCTCTACATAGACCTTGACACTGTGGATCAGCTGCTCCATGCTCTGCCCCTGCCCCGACTCCACCAGGCTGTTGATATCAAAAAGGAAGTCTTCTACCCATTTTTTTAAATCGGCAAACTGGGTTTCTGCATTGGACGGCAGGTGCTTGCCCATGATGCCGATGCCCTTTTCCAGATCAAAGCCTAGATCACCAATCGTACTCAGGGTTGTGATCACAACATCATTGAGGATAATCAGCAGGCGGTCCGCATCTTCCCGGGCCTCGTCCATGGACCTGTGGAGCAGGCGGATCTCTTCGACAAGCTCCTGCAAAGTCCCTGACTTGAGGATCTCGCCCAGGCGCAGGCGAATGGGCACCTGAGGCTGACTCAGGAACTGGTCTGGATTGGCCAGCCAGCTGAATACTCTGGTAAAACGCTCCTCCAG
This sequence comes from Bacillota bacterium, assembly GCA_012518325.1. GTDB lineage: Bacteria > Bacillota > Limnochordia > Darwinibacteriales > Darwinibacteriaceae > UBA5420. Next base: position 9,563 of record JAAYSR010000259.1, on the reverse strand, counting down.
GCTGTGCCTGGCCATTTGCTCCTGCTGCTGCGCCAGCCTGCGGCGCTCCCGTTCCTTCTCCAGCTTGCCCCGGGCCTTTTCAACCACTTCCAAGAGCCGCTTAGTGCGAAAGGGCTTCAGCAGATAATCTTCTACGCCGAGGCGAATTGACGCCTGGGCCAGCTCGAACTCGGCATGGCCGGAGATCACGATAATCTTAAGCTCCGGGTTGATCGCCTTGGCCTCCCCTGTTAACTCCAGGCCGTCCATGCCGGGCATGCGAATATCAGTTACAAGAATGTCAATGGGCCTGGTCCGAATGATCTCCAGCGCCTCTTCTCCGTCTGAGGCCACAAATACTCTGTAGCCCCGCCCTTCCCAATCCACATTCTTTGTTACCTTTTCCCGCAGATATTTTTCATCTTCAGCAATCAACAGATTACACATTGGGATCCTCCCAGGCAGCTTTGATGCGTAAGACGGCGGTTGTTCCCCGGCCGAGTTTACTTCGCAAAACCACTCCATAGTCTTCGCCAAACATCAGCTTGGCGCGCTTATTCACATTCCGCAAACCAAAGTACTCCTTTTCATTCTCCAGGCTGCGCAGCCCGCGCAGCACTTCATTAATGTCCCGGAGCTGATCCGGCTCAATGCCCGCGCCGTCGTCCCGAATCTCAAAGATAATGTCCTCGCTGCCAGATTCCTGATAGCCGAGAATCTCGATCCTGCCCTGCCTGTTGGCCTGTAAAATACCGTGGTAGATCGCATTTTCCACCAGAGGCTGCAGCAGCAGCCTGGGGATGTACTTATCCAGGATGTCTGAGTCAACTGCCACTTCGTACTGGTACTCTTCGCCATGGCGCAGCTGCTGGATGAACAGGTAGTTACGCACATGCTCCACTTCGCTGGCAATAGGCACAATCTCCCGCCCTTTGCTGAGGCTGAGACGGAAGAAGTTGCCCAGTGCTTCAATCAGCGAACTGGCCTGTTCATTCTGGTTACTCTCCAGCTGGCCGATGATCAGATCTAGGGTGTTATAGATGAAATGGGGCTTGATCTGGTTGTCCAGGCTTTCCATTTCCAGTTTGCGCAGCATCTTCTGCTCCCTGACGTTCTCCTCCATCAGCTCCTGGATCCTGGCAATCATCTTGTTGAAACTGTGGCCCAGCATGGCAATTTCATCGTTGCCCTGAGGCACGATCTGCACAGACAGATCATGGTTGGCCGCCCGCTTGGTAAGATTCTGGAGCTCCTTAATGGGCCGGCTCAGGGCATGGGATAAATACACGGCCAATAGGATTACCCCAGCCAGAATCAAAGCGATCACAGCAAATGTGATGCGCTGTATAGGAGCGACCTGGGCACCGATTTCATCTGCATAGGCCACACTGACCACGGTCCAGCCTGTTACAGGTGAAAAGGCTGTAGCCAAAAAGAACCGCTCATGCTCGTAATCGGTAAAACCGTCTGCAAAGCCGCCGGGGACATCATGCCGGAAAAAGCGGCTCGTCATCCCGATCCTGTCTGCATCCGGGTGATAAACGATCCGGCCTGCCCTGTCCGCGACAAAGACATAGCCCCTGGTTCCCAGCTTGACGTCGGTGATGTTGGCCAGGCGGTCCAAGTTAATGTCTGCAGTCATAAAGACTGCGTTTTCGGCAGCAGGTGAGCTGTACGGTTTCACCATAGTAACCACATTGCGGTTGAGGAAGTTGGGGTGGGGCCCTAAAATGGCGATGCCCCTTTCCTCCATGCTGGCCTGGAACTCTTGCCTGAAGGCGGCAAAGTCCAGGGAATAAAGTCCGTAGTTGCTGAAACGCTGCCCATTGGAAAAGACGAGTGATATCTCCTCCAAACCAGGCTTGACGGTATGCAGATTGTTTAGATCTTCCCAGATCCGAAAGACATACTTGCGATTGTTGAAGTCATTGCCGTCAACTAGCTTGATCAGCTGATCCATATAAAAATCCTGTTCCCTGGTTAAGAGCATTTCCAGGTCAGAAAAGTAATCATCCAGGTCCCTGCCCATGCCGGTAACAACCTCATGGGCATACTCTGTCACACTGGCGGTAAGGCTCCCGTAATAGGTTTGATAGGAAAAAACAGCCATGATGCCAAGGGGAATTAAAGCGATCACCAGAAAGGACAGGATCAGTTTGGTACGAATGGTATGAATTTCGGTTTTCTTGGCCAGCTTAGACCAAAACCGTTCGAAGCTCAGCACCGCAATCCTCCCCTATTTCACCAGCCACGGCTTGTGGATTTCCAGAAGCCTGTCCAGGTTGGATTCATTAGCGTGTTCAAGGCCTGTCTCGACAAACTCGGGAGGCACCTGACCATAACGGATGAAATTGACAATAAGCTCCATGCCCTGAGCTCCCATGCCGGTCATATCCTGGCCGATCAGGTACTGAATCAGGCCTTCCTTCTGCAGAAGCAGTGCATCATAAAACAGGTCGATGCCTACTGCAATGCCGCCCTCCTGAGCCCACTGGCGAAAATTAGGCAGGGCATCGCTGGTCACATAAAAAGGCCAGCCGCCGACGAAAAAGATCACATCGACGTCGGGATTCATCTTTAGGTAGTCTTCCAGGAGTATGATGGACTTTTCTACGGTATCTTCATTTTCTAAAATGCTCACGATATTGAGCCGCACATCGTCAGCGGTTGCATCAAGAAAGCCGCGAATGCGCTCTTCTAAGTTAAGCGCCTCCCGATAGCCGGTCATAATCATCGTATCCAGCACCTGGTCTTCCAGGCCTTTTTCTTTGATAACGCTGACCAGTGCAGTGCCAATCTCAACACCGGCTTTGTAGTTGTTGATGCCGATGTGGAACAGCCGGCCGCTGCCGGGGCTGTCCGCATCAAAGGTCGCCACAGGGATGCCGTTTGCCATAGCTTTCTGGAACACCCTGTGGATTGCCTCCTCGTCGTTAACGCTGGCTACAATGCCATCCACGCCGCGGCGAATAAGATTCTCGATCATCTCAACCTGGAGATCGCTGTCAAAATCAAAGGGCGCGACCCATTCCAGTGTTACCCCAAGTTCATAAGCCTTCTTCTGGGCTGCTTCAAATGCGTCGAGGAAAATGGGGTTGCCTAGAGAACGCGGCAAAAAGGCGATGGTCAAATCGTCTTCAAAATAACCATCTGCTGCCGCCGGCAGTATGCTGAGCAGCGCTGCCAGCCCAATAATTAGGAGTGAGATAACAGACCTAAGCCTAGACATGGATCCATCTCCGTTCTTACTTGCACATTCGCCAAAAAGCATGTATTCTCCTGCGTTTTAGCTCAATTACCAATTAATCCGCCCTGGGGCGCAAAAAAATAGCGCTAGTGCTCCAGGTGAGCGCTAACGCTATTTTACGGCATTAACTAACCTAGCCAGGAGAGCGGCTTCTTTAGACCTCCAAAATGCACCGGTTTAGGATCGTCTCCAGCAGTTCCTGGCGTCCAGATCCTAAAGAAATCCGGTCATGCTCCAACGCATAGGCGCTTAACTCCTCAAAGCCGACTTTCCCTTGGACGATCTGTTCGCCAATTCCGGTTCGGTAACTGTTGTAGCGCTCCGCCACAAACTCCTCAAGGGCGCCTGTTTCCAGCAGGCGTTCAGCCGCCAGAAGACCGTGGGCAAAGGCATCCATCCCTGCAATGTGGCCGTAGAAGAGGTCGATTGGTTCAAAGGATCCTCTGCGCACTTTGGCATCAAAGTTCAGCCCCCCTGGTGCCAGGCCGCCATTAAGCAGGATTTCATACATAGCCAGAGTGGTGGCATACACATTGGTTGGGAACTGGTCTGTATCCCAGCCTAGGAGCTCATCGCCCTGGTTAGCGTCGACACTTCCCAACACCCCGTTCACTCTGGCCAAGCGCAGTTCGTGCTGGAAGGTATGGCCAGCCAGAGTGGCATGGTTGGCCTCGATGTTGACTTTGAAGTGTTTCTCCAGGCCATAGGTGTGCAGAAAGCCCAGGACAGCAGCTACATCAAAGTCATATTGATGCTTGGTAGGCTCCATAGGTTTTGGTTCAATGAGAAACTGGCCTTTAAAGCCGATCTTATGGGCATAATCAACAGCCATATGCAAGAACCGGGCCAAATTGTCCAGTTCCAATTTGAGATCGGTATTAAGGAGTGTCTCGTAGCCTTCCCGGCCTCCCCAAAAAACGTAGTTTTCGCCGCCTAAGTCCTTGGTGATTTCCAGGCACTTCTTGACCCTGGCGGCTGCATAGGCAAAGACATCAGCATTCGGGGATGTGGCTGCCCCATGCATAAACCTAGGATGGCTGAACAGATTGCAGGTTCCCCACAACAGCCTCTTGCCGGTCTTCTCCATAAGCTCTTTAAGCAAAGCTGCTATTTCATCAAGGTTCCTAAAGGTCTCTTTTAAGCTTGAACCTTCTGGAGCAACGTCTACATCGTGGAAGCAGAAAAAGGGAATCTGCATTTTTTCCATAAACTCAAAGGCCGCATAGGCCCTGGCTTGGGCAATCTCCATGGGGTCGGCAAGATGATCCCAGGGCCTTTTGGCCGAATCAGAACCGAACATGTCCCTGCCCCCAGCCACAAATGTGTGCCAATAGGCCACCGAAAAACGGAGATGCTCTTCCATCGTTTTATCGCCCACCATCCGCTTAGGATCGTAATAGCGAAAAGCCAGCGGGTTATCAGTTGCCTTGCCTTCAAAGCGAACCTGTTCTACTTCTGGAAAATACTCAGTCACAGATAAAACCTCCTCATCTCCATGATTTGTCTATAATTCCACTGACTGCTGTTCCGCTGCATCTCGCTTGCCGAAACGCGGAATGTTGAAGGGCAGTTTGTTCTTGCTGATGGCATCGGCAGCTACAGCAACAAGGAGGACCAAACCTTTGACAACCTGCTGCACGTTGGAGCTGATACCCATAATGGACATGCCGTTATTCAAAACACCCATGAACAATGCACCGATTAGGGTGCCGCCCACTGTGCCCACACCGCCGTAGGCGCTGGCACCGCCGAGGAAGCAGGCACCGATAGCATCCAACTCAAAGGATTGACCTGCTTGGGGCGAGGCCGAATTCAGCCTGGCGGCAAAGACAATGCCCGCCACGGCTGCCAGAAAAGCCATGTTCACATAGGCCAGGAAGAGCAGGCGCTTTGTCTTTACACCTGAGAGCCTCGCTGCTTTTTCGTTGCCTCCTAAAGCATAAAGATGCCGCCCCATGACTGTATGGCTTGTGAAATAACTGTAGGCCAACAGGACTATCCCGACAATAATCAAGACCATCGGAATCCCGCGGTACGAAGCCAGGATATAAAAGAGCCAGACAACGGCGGGAGAAATGACTGCCATCTTAACAATCAAAGCCCAGATGCTCTCCACCGCATAACCCTTGTTCTTACGTCCAAGATAACCCATGACCTGGGTCACGCAGAAAATGATCGCGATTAAGACTCCCACCAACAGGGATGTGGTGTTTCGTACGCCAAAAAGCTGGAGTGCCGGAAATAGGTCAGGCACGTAGCCCGTGGAGTAAGCGAGATAGGCAGGGGGGAAAGGCGCTAGAGTCAGCCCGCTTAACACAATCAGCGTCAGACCGCGAAAGACCAGCATGCCGGAAAGGGTTACGATAAAGGCGGGAATCCGTACATAGGCTATCCAAAAGCCCTGCCACACGCCAATCAAAAGTCCGATGCCCAGGCAAATAAGAATCGAAAGGTGCGGATTCCAGCCCCAGGTGATGATAAAGGTTCCTGCACAGGCCCCGACTAGGGCGACGACAGATCCTACTGAGAGGTCGATATTGCCGCCTGTCAGAATGCAGAGCAGCATACCAACGGCCAGGATCACTACATAGGCGTTTTGGAAAATCAGATTTGATACGTTCATGGGCTTGAGCAAGACACCTTTGGTCAGCACTTGAAAAGCAATGACAAGTGCTACCAAGGCTACAAGCATCATGTATTGCTTCAAGTTGTTCCGAAATGTCGTTCGCATACTGTTCATGCCCCGATCTCTCCTTTACTGTCCTGCATGATGCAATTCATGACGATCTCCTGCGTTGCCTCACCGGCCAGAAACTCACCAATAATCCTTCCTTGATTCATCACATAGATACGATCGCACATGCCAAGAATCTCTGTCAGCTCCGAAGAAATAAAGATGGCGGCCTTGCCTGCTTCCACAAGCTCATTGATAATCTGGTAGATTTCGTACTTAGCCCCAACATCCACACCGCGGGTCGGTTCATCAAGGAGCAGTACATCCGGCTGGGAAAAGATCCATCTGCCCAGCAGCACTTTTTGCTGGTTGCCGCCGGATAGATTCTCCACAAGTTGATCCACAGTCGGGGTCTTAATATCCAGGGACTCTCGATAATGCTCTGCAGTCTTTCTCTCCAGATCCTTGTCGATGCGTCCCCTCCGTGCTACAAAGTCCATTCTGGGCAGGGTAATGTTGTGCACAATACTGTTGCTCAATATCAGGCCGCTTCCCTTGCGATCTTCAGTAACATAGGCTATATTCGCCTTAATCGCATCAGGCACCGAGTTCAGTTCAAGGGGCTTTCCGTCCTTATAAACCGTGCCTGAGGCTTTCGTACCGTAGGCCTGACCGAAAATGGACAAAGCCAGTTCGCTGCGGCCCGCCCCGATTAAGCCATAAATACCAACAACTTCTCCTTTATGGACCTTCAGCGAAACATTGTCCACCACTTTGCGGTCTGTGAACAGCTCATGGTAGACAGTAAAGTTCCTGACCTCAAGGGCGATTTCGTCCTTAATTACCCTGGAACGGCTTGGGAAACGTTCTGTCATTTCTCGGCCCACCATACCTTTGACAATGCGTGCCTCCGGAATCTCAGCGGACTGATTATCCAGAGTTTCGACAGTGGCGCCGTCACGCAAAATCGTGATCCGATCAGCGCAATAGGAGATTTCGTTTAATTTATGAGAGATAATAATTGAGGTAATCCCCTGCTCCTTCTTGAGCCGAAGCAGCAGATCCAGCACATTCTTTGAGTCACTCTCGTTAAGGCTCGATGTCGGTTCGTCCAGGATCAAAAGGCGCACACTCTTAGCCAGAGCTTTGGCAATTTCAATCAGCTGCTGTTTCCCTACACTGATGTCCTTTACTAGCGTGTGGGGGTCCTCCTTCAGACCTACAATCTGCATATACTCTTCAGCCTTTTGGTGGGTCTTATGCCAGTCAATACGCCCCCTCCTGTGCTGTTCATTGCCAAGAAACATGTTCTCGCCAATAGACAGATAGGGAACCAGAGCCAGCTCTTGGTGGATAATCACTATGCCCAGGCGCTCCGAGTCCTTAATTCCTTGGTGACGACAGAGTTGACCATCAAAGAAGACATCCCCGGAATAGGTGCCGTAAGGATGCACACCGCTTAAGACATTCATCAGCGTGGTCTTGCCCGCGCCGTTTTCCCCGACAATGGCATGGATTTCCCCTTCATTGACGGTGATGTTTACATTGTCCAAAGCTTTCACGCCAGGAAACTCTTTAGTGATGGAACGCATCTCCAACAGTTTCTTCGCCACACGTCTCATCCTCCTACTTCTGAAGGGCGGATGGGACAAGTCCCATCCGCCAGCTCAACCGCTGCACTCTACAGGCCCAGCTGTTCAGGAGTATAGTAGCCGCTTTCAATCAACAGCTCATAGTAGTTGTTCACATCAGCAAAGACTGGTGCGCTTAGGTAGGTCGGTACTATCTTTACGCCGTTATGGTAGGTCTCCATGTCATTAATCGGCGGCTCTTCGCCTTTGACGATGGCCTCGACCATGGCCACAACGTTGCTCGCCAGGGTCCGGGTATCTTTGAAGATGGACATGGATTGACGGCCGGCCAGGATGTTTTTCATGTTGGCAATGTCACAGTCTTGGCCAGTAATAACCGGGAACTCTTCGAAACCGGCATTTACCAGGGAGTTGGTCACACCAAGAGCTGTGGAGTCGTTGGAGCAGAGTACTGCATCGAGCCTTGTTCCATCGGAATAGTGGGCTGCAATCAAGTTGTCCATGCGAGCCTGGGCCCTTTCGGAGGACCAAGCCATTGTTGCCACGGATTCAAAGGCAATCTGACCGGACGGTACAACCACAATGCCGCTGTCAAGGTAGGGCTGAATCGCATCTATGGCACCTTGATAGAAGAAGCGGGCATTGTTGTCATCAGCAGATCCGCCGACGATTTCAATGTTCACTGGGTCAGTGCGTGTGGCCAGCTCAAGTTTCTCTACGAGATACTGACCTTGAATGGTTCCAACCATATAGTTGTCAAAGGTTGCGTAATAGGAGACAGCATCTGTTTCCATAATCAAACGGTCATAGGCAATTACAGGAATGCCCTCGTCCTGGGCAACTGCCAATACAGTTCCCAGAGAAGCACCGTCGATGGAGGCAATAACGAGGATGTCAGCGCCGTTGAGAATCATGTTTTCGATCTGAGAAACCTGAAGCGCCACATCGTTGTTGGCATACTGAAGATCCACAACGTAGCCGGCAGCCTCGAACTGTTCTTTCATGTTACTGCCGTCTTGGTTCCAGCGCTGCAGACTCTGGGTCGGCATAGCTATCCCAACTCTGATGGCAGCGGCCGCCGTTGAGGGAAGCGCTAAGACAGCAATTAGCAAAACAACCAAGAGGATTCTCTTCATGTTTTAGTAAACCCCTTCCAAATATCAGATATTTGTCATCGGTACTTTACGCATTACGCAGCAAACATGAACTAACAAGCACAAGACAACAGAGACTCCCGATAAGCCGCACCAAATCAACTGATTTTGGCTACCTCCTCCTTTCCTCAATTCCCTCCCTAGTTCGCTCTGACAGAATCACTGTTCAACCTGCCGTCAGGCTGTTCTAACAGCGTATCCAGCAGCAGTGCAACACAGCCCAGAAGCGCAACATTATCTCCAAGCCCGGTAGCCGCCAAACAGACTTTTTCTGCCGGGATCTGCAGGCTGCGCTCTCTTACCACCCTCTTTGCCTCTTCAAAGAGGAGCTCAGATCGGGCTATGCGTCCGCCGATAATCACCAGATCAGGGTTAATCGCATTTACGATATTTGCGATACCGACCCCCAGATACCAGGCAGTTTCGCGAATGACCTCCATAGCGGCACGATCTCCCTGTGCTGCCCCGTTAATGACATCATCCACTGTCAACTTGCGATTCTCTGCAGCAGGTATTTTAAGGAGCAGTGATTCCCCCGCGGTGCTCAACGCCCGAAACGCCCGGTCAATGATGGCCTGTTCCACAACATACACTTCCCAGCATCCCTGACTGCCGCAGGAACACTTCGGCCCCCTGGGGTCAATGGACATATGGCCTAATTCACCGGCACTGCCGCTGACGCCAAGGTTCAGGCTCCGCTCATTCATGATTCCGCATCCCAGACCGCCTTTTACCGAGACATAGACCAAAAGCCGGGCATCCTTGCCTTTCCCGAACCATTTTTCCGCCATGGCTCCCAGCATGGCCTCGTTGGAGACTAAGACTGGCAGCTGCAGGTAGTCCTCCAGGTCATCTGCCAAGCTGACATCCCGCCACCTGAGGTTCGGGGCGAAGGCCACCACTCTGCGGTTTAAGTC
>JAAYSR010000258.1 GCA_012518325.1 Bacillota bacterium | reverse complement strand
CCAGCAATCAATGGTTCTTTCCTTGAGGAGCATCAGTTTCCAGAAAGAATGTCGGGAAAAGTTAGCTTAAACATCTTTGGGATATTTCGAGGACATATTGGCACCCGATAGTACTTGACACAGTCTAGGAAATTATTTGGGTTGCATCCGTTGGGCAATTATGGTAGATTAAGTAATGCTGGGATTTTTTCCCGTACGGATACAGTGCTGTACATATTTGAGTGTTTCCTAGTACATCTGCATAAGACTTCAAACCACAAATAGAATATTTGGCAAACCGTGAGAAATCGCGGGACGCAAAGCTACAGGGACTAAGCACAAGTGTGTATGTCAGCCAGCTGCACTATAATGCTTTTTAGCATGCTTTTTAGTTGCAGCTAAAAAGCATTTTTTTTGGGGGTGTTGATGTTGGTAAAGATGGGGGAACTGCAAGCGGAAGACAATCTAGATGTATCCTCTGACTTGCCGGGAAAAGCAGGGATTGTTGACGGGAGGCTCATTGTAGAGGAGCCGGTGGGAAACGGCGCCTGGCCGGTGATTATCCCATGTGAAGGAGTAAAGGTGTTTGTCAACGGAGAGCCGGTCTCACGCCCCTTCGTTGTCGAAACGGCAGCAGATGTTTCTTTTCACGTCCTTGATCAGAAACCGCAGAGCGCATATGAGATCCTTCTCTCGCCTGACAAGATGAAGGTCACTCTAAGGACTCGTTTTGTCAAAGGAATGGAGTTTAAGCTCTGCGATCGGGAACCTGCACAAAAATTAAAACTGAAAACAGAACCGGTTCGCGAGCTTCAGCCTCAAGCCCTTGATTTCAGGCAGGTATTGAAGGAAATCCAGGATCTAAAAATCCGCACTAGAATCGATCTCGAAGCCCTGGCCAGTGCCTACAGGAACTTAGAGGATGTTGAAGCAGTCATCGCCGAGGGCATTCCGGCTCAGCCGCCAGTTCACGGCAGAATAGAAAGGGTTTGGGAGCTGCAGGCTCAAGACGCCGAGGAAAGCTCTGAGGAAGAAAGGGTGGACCATCGGGAGCGCAACAGAATTCTGTCTGTGGATGCAGGCGATGTCCTGGCCCATTGGCATCCCCCCATTCCAGGGAAACCCGGCAGAAATGTCTTTGGCCAGCTGGTCCAACCGCCGGAGCCGAAAAATGCCGCACTCCGGGCCGGACGGGGAGTGAAGCTGGTCAGCGGCGGCACCGTAGCCGTAGCAGAGAAGGCGGGCAGGCCGGTCATCCGGGGCAACGTGGTTTCAGTGTCGCCGCAGATGATCATTGAGGGTAATGTGGACCTGAAAACTGGCAACATCAGGTTTAAGGGCGATGTCGTAGTCTTTGGCAGTGTCTGTGAGTCTATGGAAATAGATGCAGGCGGACAGGTGGAAGTGATGGGCGACGTCTGCCAGGCCCAGATCACCGCCGGAGCTGATGTGATTGTGAAGGGCAAAGTGATCAGCAGCAGCATCAGTGCAGGCCAGCATCTTGTCGGACTGTTCCGCAGCCTCGCCTTAGTAAAAAAGGTCATCCCGGAACTGTACAAGCTCTCCGCCGCCTGCGCCCAGCTCCAGCAACATCCCAATTTCAGTACAAAAGACCTTTCCGATTCTGGCGCGGGCTATTTAATCAAGCTCCTGTTAGAGATGCGCTTTCCCGGCATCCCCAAAAGCTTCGCCAAGCTTGGGGAAATTCTGGCAAACATTAACTGTGAGCTGCAGGAAGAAGAGTTCAGCGATCTAATTGCCCGGATGCGGGGGATAGCCAAGTGCTTCGTTGATGGCGGGCCCCTTACGATCACATCCCGGGAAGCACTGGATGCGATGGGCAACGATCTTCAGCACTTAGCTGAAGAGATGGTTAAGTATCTCGAATATCCGGCCAATATTACCGCCAGCTACTGCCAGAACGCCACGTTGGAGGCCACCGGAGACATTGCTATAACCGGGTCTCTGGCCTATGGGTCTGACATGGTCGCCGGCGGCAGCATTGAAATTGCCGGCGACTGCCGCTGCGGCACTTATCAGGCCAAACAGACGATTCGTGTGGGAACAGCCGGCTCAAAGGGGATCGGCAAAACCTATTTCTCAGTCCCTGAAGGGGGCACCATTACTGCCAAACAGTTCTATCCTGGAGTCAGGCTGAAGATCGGATCAGATCTGCGGGTTATCAACAGTATGTGGTATGATCACACGTTTCGTGAACTTGACTCTCTGTCTGCAGAGGCAGCTAACGGATAAAGGAGGACGTCATGTTAAGTGTAAGGTTGGAAAAAGATGTACCGGATGTAGTCGTGTCTCTTTCAGGCAACCTGGATATGATGACCGGAGAAGTGCTTCAGGAGACCATCAAGAGCTTGGATTCCGCCCAAGTGCACAGCCTCACCTTTTCCATCGGAGGTTTGGACTTTATTGACTCCACAGGAGTAGGCCAGCTCCTAAAGTATTACAAGCGCTGCGCGGCCAAGGATATCTGCTTCAGGATTGAAAATGACAATCCGGAAATCGAGGAAATTCTCAAAATAATAGGTATAAGGGAGCTAGTGGAGTCCTGATGGGTTCAGAGCATTGTCAATCAGAAAACGCATTTAGACCACATAACCGTGTCAGTGTACATCCTTACGAAGAGTATCATTCCAAGTATGGCTCATACCGGCCTGTCAGGGAATTTGAGATTGCCGGAAAAGGTGACATCTCACTCATCAGAAGAGAGGTTGACCGTTTTTTTGCAGACCGCCTAGCTTTTTGGTCTGAGGTTCGTTTGCCGATCTTAATCACTCTGTCAGAGGCTGTCACCAATGTAGTCAAGTTTACACCTGGAGGCAAGCTGATGATCTTTGCCGGTGAGGCTGGGCCTTGCTTTCACATTATCGATCATGGCGGCGGACTGGATCTAGATGTGCTGCTCTGCATCATTTCAGGGAAGAGGTTTTCCACCTATTCCAGCCTGGGCATGGGCTTTCCCATCATGGTCCGCTTTGCAGAAGAAGTTACGGTCTATACCTCAGAACAGGGCACCATACTTGTTCTTCAATTTGATCTTGACAGGATAGTTAAGGAGAACTCGGCGGTATAAGGGGGGGCGGGATTGAGACTAGTTGCAGTATCAAGGCTTAAGCCAGGCATGGTGGTGGCGAAGTCAATCTTTGGCAATACCGGGCAAAGGCTGCTCAGACAAGGTGTGGCGATAACTGAAAGATACATTGAGCAGCTGCGGCGCTACGGCATCGAAGTAGTGTACATTTCCTCGGACCAGGACATTGAACTTAGGGATGTCATCAGCGAGGAAACAAGGCAGATGGCAGTACGTGAAACAAAACGGGTCTTGGAAAATGTGCAGCGCGGGGCAACCCTGGAGATGGGAAAGGTCCACGACGTACTGGTCAAGATCATTGATGAGCTTTTTGAGCAGGAAGATATCATGGTCAACCTTGTGGACATCCGTTCCCACGATGAAGAGCTGTTCAGCCACAGCGTCAATGTGGCCATTCTCAGTGTGATCACAGGCATGGAGCTGGAACTTGGCCAGAAAGACCTGGAGACGCTGGCCACTGTTGGCCTTTTACACGATATAGGCAGGCTTTTTTGCGAAGACGAACAGCATCTGGCCAAAGGAAAAGAAATCCTGGAATGCAACGGTAACGTAGAGCCAAAGGTGGTCCGCGCAGTCTATCAGCATCATGAACACTGGGACGGCACCGGCTTCCCAGAGGGCTTGGCCGGGAAGGAAATTTCCAGGTATGCTCGAATTGTTGCGGTAGCAGACAAATTTGACTGGATGTCCGCCAACAACCGGTATCCGATCGAAGAAGTCATCGCTTATATCATGGCCATGAGCGGAGTGGAATTTGAGCCGCAGGCGGTGCGGGCATTTCTAAACTGTGTGTCTTTCTATCCCGTCGGCACTCGGGTGGAACTTAACACCGGCTCTTCCGGCATTGTCGTGGAAGCCAACCGAGGCTTCCCAACCCGGCCGATCGTGCGGGTTGACCGCAATATCTTCGGGGCGCTGGAACCCCCTGTTGAGTTGAACCTGCTTGGACATCCCACCTATTTCATCGTAAAAAGGCAGGAGGATATAGAGGACCTGGGTGAAGCACATGATCAGTAAAGACCTGCTATTCGACCTATATGACAAATGTCTAGGCTCCCTAGATGCTCCTTTTCGCGCCATGGGCGAAGAGGTAGCCAGGATCGCCAAGGTGGGCGCGGTCAGTTTTTGGATGGAAAACATTGGTGCACCGGGAGCCCTGGTCCGTCTCGGTTTTCACAGCGACATCAAGCAGGACGAGCTGGCTCAGGAGGATCATAGAATTGCGTTGCGAGTGCACAAGGCGCAGGAAGAAATCAGCGGGACGGCAAGGCTGCCTAAGGGCACTGCCTTGGCGTACTGGGGAGTCCCTGTTGTAAGCGGGAGAGTCCAGCTGACTTTGATCTTCTGGTCAACCAAGCAGTTTTCCCAGGATGAAGTGGCCGGTTTCCGCAGCCTCTTGACTTATATAGAAAGACTCGTTGATGTCGTTTTCTCCAGCGATCTCTTCGGGGACAGGCGAGTTACCCGGGAGCTGCAGATGGCGCAGCTGATGCAAAGACAATTGATGCCGAAACTGGAGAACTCCAAAGCCTGTGCGTCCCTGGCCTTCCGCAGTCTGCCCGCGCATGAGCTGGGGGGAGACTATGTAGATGTTCTCTCTTATCCTAAGGGAATCGTGGGCTTGACTTTAGCTGATGCCATGGGCAGCGGGGTGCCTGCAGCTCTTGTGATGCTGATGGCCCGCACGATTTTCCGGCAGCTGATTAAATCCGTCGCTTCCCCAAGCCAAGTGCTCTCTGATCTAAACAGAACATTCATGTCAGAAATAGTTCATCTAAATACATTCGTAACTCAGTTCTACGGAGTGTTTGAGCCTGGTACCAAAAGGCTGCTCTATGCCAACGCCGGCCATGTCAGCCCCCTGCTTTTGCGCAAGGAGACCGGGGAGGTTGCGCCGCTGCCCAGCAAAGGTGTGGCTTTAGGCGTTAAGGCTGATGCAAAGTATCCGTCATTCGCGGTTCAGCTAAAGGAAGGAGATATTCTGGTCATCTACTCCGACGGTCTGGCGGAAGCCCGCAATGAAGAGAACGTTCAGTTCGGGGCAGAGGGCATTGCCCGGACCCTCCTGAATTACCAAGAGTATGATGCCGATGGAATCTGCGACGGTCTCATCCACGATATGTTCAAACACGCTCCCATACAGCAGGATGATATCAGTGTGATCGTCATCAAACCGTAAAACTCGAGCCTCCCCGGCCAAAGGGGAGGCTTTTTTGGCGGCTTGACGCCACGTTTTTTATTTTTCCAAAAAAAGTATTGACAGCAGAGTCCATTGGTCATATAGTTAATTACACAAGTAACTAACCGACAAGGGGGGATAGCGTGATTCTGGACTTCGACAGTGAGCAGCCCATCTATATTCAGCTGGCGGAAGCGATAGAGGATGACATTTTAAAAGGTATCTTTCCGGAAGACACACAGATTCCCTCAACCACAGAACTGTCGGTGGCGCTGAAGATCAACCCTGCCACAGCCAGGAAAGGTGTCAATCTGTTGGCGGATGAAGGAATTCTGTTCAAAAAGCGGGGGGTGGGCATGTTTGTCACCCCCGGGGCCAGGCGGAAAGTGATGCAGAAGCGAAGGGCAAAGTTTTATGAGTCCTTCGTGGCAACACTTCTCGAAGAAGCAAAAAAACTTGATATATCTCCACAGGAAGTAGTAGAGATGATAGAAAGGGGTTCCGGCGATGAGAATTGAGGTCAGCAATGTAACTAAAGTCTATGGCCATACCACAGCCCTTCGACAATGTCAGCTTTGTCCTTGACGAGGCGAAAATTTACGGGCTCCTCGGACGGAACGGGGCAGGCAAAACTACCCTGCTGAATCTGATCACAGGCAAGATGCATCCTACTCAAGGAATCATCACAGTTGACGGGGTACCGGTATGGGAGAATGACCATGTCTTAGGAAGAATCTTCTATATGGCAGAAGCCAATCTGTATCCGGAATCCCGCAGAATAGGGGAGATCTTTCGGTGGACCGGCAAGTTTTATCCAGGTTTTGACCTGCCTTACGCCGAAGAGCTTGCACAGCGCTTTGGCCTGGATCATAGGAAAAAGGTGAAGGAGCTATCCACCGGCTATGCCTCCATTTTTAAAGCGATCTTGACCTTGGCCAGCGGTGCGGATATTTTGCTTTTTGACGAACCGGTCCTTGGCCTCGATGCCAACCACCGCGAGATTCTTTACAGAGAAATCCTCGCGAATTATGCTGAAGAACCAAAGACGATTGTACTTTCTACACACCTAATTGAGGAAGCTGCTGATCTTCTGGAAGAGGTCATCATTATCAAGGAAGGGCAGATCATTTTACAGAAATCGGTGGAAGAGCTGCTTGCCTCCGCCTGCACTGTTTCCGGCGAGATCGCCAAGGTGGATCAGTACATCCAAGGAAAAAACTGTGTCAGCGAGGAGAGGCTGCAGAGTTTCAAGTCCGCTATTCTGCT
>JAAYSR010000257.1 GCA_012518325.1 Bacillota bacterium | reverse complement strand
GTTTTAAAACCGTCATCGGCGATGCCATGAACCTCAATATTGAGCTTCTGCTCAGCCTGGAACCTGATCTTGTGGTGGGAGACTCCACCTTGGTGGCAAGCCACATTGAACAGCTTGAAGCCTATGGTATTCCTGTCTATGTGATTGGCCCAAGCACAGTGTTGGAGGTCCAGGCATCCCTAATTGAGCTGGGCGAGGCTGTAGGCGCGGAGGAAAAGGGCCGGGAACTGGCGGAGGCGATGGAGCTTCGCTTAGCGGAACTGACTGCAGGAATCAAGCGCGCTGACAAACCTCGGGTGTTCATGGAAATTTGGAATGAACCGCTAATGACTGTGGGACCAGGCAGCTTTATGCACGAGCTCATCGTCCTCGCCGGGGGCCTCAATATTGCTGAAGATTCTCCAACTCCGTGGCCTGTCTTCAGCGAAGAGCTCGTGATCGAGCGGGACCCCGAGATCATCATCCTCACCGGCTACAACCTGGAAGAAGCCTTAAGCCGGTCTGCCTGGCAGGTAACAACTGCCATGAGAAACGGCGATGTCTATGAGGTGAATCCGGATCTCTATTCCCGGACCACCACGCGCCTTTTGGACGCTCTGGCAGAGTTGATTGCAATTCTAGATGCAGCAGGTAACTGACGGTGAAACCGCGCCATGCAGTATTAATCACAGTACTATTAGCGGCTGCAGTGATTGCGGCTGCAGCCCTGGGTTCAGTGGGGATTCCCCTCCAAGCTGTCCTGGGTATTCTGGTGTCTAGAATACCTGGGCTGAGGGGGTTGGTTTCCGGCGAATGGTCCAAGGCCTGGGAAGTGATTGTGCTTGAGGTCAGGCTGCCCAGAATCCTTTTGGCTTTGGTGGTCGGCGGAGGGCTGAGCGTCTCAGGGGTGCTTTTTCAGGGTAGCCTGCGCAATCCCCTGGCGGATCCTTATATCATCGGGGTATCTTCAGGCGCGTCCCTCGGGGCAGCCGCGGGTCTGTTGTTTTTTATCCCCCAAGGAGTTGTCGGCTTTGGAGCACTGCCTGTTTTCGCCTTTGCCGGAGCGCTCCTGGCAACCTGGATTGTCTCCGGTCTGGGCCGACAGCGGGGCCGCCTGGAACCCACCAGCCTGATTCTGGCAGGTGTAGCAGTGAGTGCGGTTTTCACTGCCATGGTTTCGCTGCTGATGGTCCTCAGGATTCAAAACCTGCAAGATGTTTATCTCTGGCTGATGGGAAGCCTTTCGGGCAGAGGCTGGAGGCATCTGGGGACGGCAGCTCCTTATGTCATCCTCGGGATGCTGGCGGCCCTCTGGCTTGCGAAGGACTTGAACGTCTACTTGCTGGGGGAGGAGGCAGCCCACAGCCTGGGCATCGATGTGCAGCGCCTGCAGCGCTGGGTGCTGATTATCGGCTCCTTTACGGCGGCTGCCTGTGTAGCGGTGTCGGGAGTGATTGGCTTTGTGGGCCTGATGGTTCCCCATGCTCTGCGCCTGCTCTTTGGGGCTGAACACAGGCGCCTTATTCTGCATTCACTGTGGGTGGGAGCGCTTTTCCTGCTGGTCGCGGACACCTTGGCCCGCACTGTGCTGTCGCCAACGGAGCTGCCGGTGGGAATTATCACCGCCTTTGTCGGCGGACCCTTCTTTATCTATCTAATGAAGCGAGGTTCGAATTATCATGGCTGAACGGATGCGTGTCGAGGCGGTTGCGTATTCCTATGACGAAACCCCGGTCCTGCAGGAGTTGAGCCTGGACTTGCACTCTGCCAAGTTCTATGGCGTGGTCGGGCCGAACGGTGCAGGCAAGTCTACCTTGCTGAAACTGCTTAACGCTTACCTGATTCCCCAGCAGGGCAGAATTTTCTTAGACAGCCGGCCTCTGGGCTCCTACAGCCTGCAAGACCTGGCCAGGGAGATCGCCATGGTTCCCCAGCATTCCCATTACTTCCCTTTTACTGTGGAAGAAATGGTGCTGCTTGGGCGCACTCCCTTTTATGCCCGCCTCGGTCAGCCCAGTGCTGAGGATAAAAGAATTGCCGCAGAGGCTATGGAACTAACAGATGTCAGCCACCTGGCCCGCCGCCTGGTGAGTGAGTTAAGCGGGGGAGAGCGGCAGCGGGTGACTTTGGCCCGGGCCTTTGCCCAGCGCACCAAAATCCTCCTCCTGGATGAACCCACAACCCACTTGGACTTGGAACACCAAATCAAGACCTGCCGGCTGCTCAAAGCCAGAAGCGAAGAGGGGGCAACCTGCCTGGCTGTGCTGCACGATCTGAACCTCGCAGCAGCCTTTTGCGACTATGTCTTTGTGCTGGAGCAGGGACGCCTGATCAGAGAAGGCGTTCCCGCTGAGGTCTTTACCCCTGAGGTGATCGAAAAGGCCTTTCGCGTCTCTGTCCCCAGGCTCTCCCACCCGGTGACCGGACGGCCCGTGATCGCGCCATAAAACCCCTCCTTGCCGGTTATACTAGGTGCAAGGTACAGCCAAGAGGAGGAGAATCTATGAAGTGGCGTGCGATTCTGGGAATCACAATTTTGCTCCTGTCCCTGGTTATGGTGTGGTCCATCTTAAGCCCGGCGGAGGCCCCCCTGAGTGAGACGCCTGTAGAATCCCAGGAGCCCCAGGGCAACTGGGAGGAACCTATTGTCCAGGCGGTGGGCAAGGCAGGCCCTGCCACTGTCAGAATTGAAACCACCCGGGAGATAGTTGTAGATCAGTTCTTTTTCCAGCAGCTGCAGGAACAGAAGGGGATTGGCTCGGGGGTAATCTACCGTGATGACGGATACATTTTAACTAATCATCATGTAGTCGCCGATGCGGAAGGTATTGTTGTGGTACTGGCCGATGGCAGGCGTTTCGATGGAACAGTTGTGGGCGGAGATGCTCTCACCGATCTCGCGGTAGTCAAGGTTGAGGCCCAGGGGCTGCCGGTGGCTGCCTTCGCTGACTCCAACGAACTGCGGGTGGGCCAGTTAGCTATTGCCATCGGCAATCCCTTAGGTCAGGCTAATACCGTCACCTCCGGCGTAGTGAGTGCAGTGAACCGGGATCTCCTGGTCGATCCCCGGGAAAACCGCTACCTGGAGGGTATGATCCAGACCGACGCGGCCATCAATCCTGGCAATTCAGGGGGGCCTTTGATTAACCAAAACGGCGAAGTGATCGGTGTAACGACCGCCATTATTGAACAGGCGGAGGGCATCGGTTTTGCCATTCCGTCCACCACCGCCAAGACCATCGGCGATCAGATCATATCCCATGGACGCCCCCTGCGCCTTGGGGTGCTGGGCGGCTCATTAACCCCCGCGCTCGCCGCCAGCCTGCGTGAACACGCCGGTCTGGAGCTGGCAGTCGACAGGGGGGCCTTTTTGACCAGGGTGCTCCCTGACACACCTGCAGCCGAGGCGGGTTTGGCTCAGGGCGATGTGGTGACTGCGGTTAACGGCCAGGAGATCGCGGGTATGCGCGAACT
>JAAYSR010000256.1 GCA_012518325.1 Bacillota bacterium | reverse complement strand
CGCACGTCTGCTTGGCCAAGCAGCTCAGTAAAGCGAAGCACTAGGCCGCCTTCGGCATGCCTGACGTTAATGAGCTGCATATGTTCAGGATAATCAGCAACCCTTTTCTGGAAATCCTTGCGGGTCAGTTCC
Organism: Bacillota bacterium; assembly: GCA_012518325.1. GTDB lineage: Bacteria > Bacillota > Limnochordia > Darwinibacteriales > Darwinibacteriaceae > UBA5420. The sequence goes on along the minus strand of JAAYSR010000256.1, from coordinate 13,672 downwards.
ACCCCTTGTTTCAGGCAGGCAGCTCTGCTCAGCAGCTGGCTGCGCTGGTCTTGCCCGTAACCAAAGAGTGTGAAGCGATAGCGGAAGCTGCCGCCCAGCCATTGGGGAAAATTCGTCCCCCACATGTTATTGAACAGGTTAAAATAAGCTGCCGGCTCCTCCGGCTCCCTGAACTCTCCCTTGAAGGTGTAAATTCCAGGATCACCCAGGGAAACCAGGGGGGCGTCATGCGTTACAATACACACGCCGCCTTCGTCATTGGCCGCAGACAAAAAATTACTCAGGCAAAAGTGAGCGTGGTTTGCGTTTTTCTGGATATCTGCAGCGGGGTTGAGCACGACATTGGTCTTGTTGATCTGATACTCCCTGGCCTCCGCGAAGGGAAACAATAGTGACCCAGACTCCACATACGGGCTTTCCTGTTTGTTGATCAGATCTAATGTGACAAAGATCTCCTCACCCGCAGGGGGAAGTGTAACCCTAAGCTCAATCCGTTCGGCATCGCCATATTGCGCGACACTGTCCGCACAGCCTCGATAGTTGAAGACGATGGTATCGCCTGCGACAGAATAGGATTCAAACTGCGGCAAAAAGGTCACATGGCTGCAAAACGGGTAGCCTTCCCTTCCATAGTCCTGGATACCCCAGGTGGAAAAGCGGTAGGCATAAGCCCTCAGATATTCGGTGATGTCTTCGATTCCGTACCGATCGTACTGATAGGAGAAAACGGCACTGTCCCCTTGCTTTTTCAGCAGAACGGTATTCAGTTTCTTGTCAGACAGGCGCAGTATCTCCCCCGTCGCATCTGAAAAAACTAGCAGATATCGGTGGTTCTCCGCGTGCACAGCGCCGTGCTCATCTTTCCGGACTGACAGCGTTTGAGCAGAAGCCAGCTTAGGTGCAAACTCAACTGAGACTGTCGTCAGCGGCGGAATTTCCTCAACAAAACAGGCCCACTGGCCATGAATCTCGGTGAGGGGGAGTCTCCGGCCATCGATGGTCAAATCATTTGTTTCCAACTCAGCTGCCAGCCCATCAAGGGCCACCCAGCCTGAAAAACTGACGTGGTTGGGATTGAAGAAACGGAGTCCTTGCTCTCCGTGACCTGCCAGCAGCAGCTCCAACTCCTTCCGCTTGGCGGATGCTTGATGCGCCAAGGACTTTTGCTCCTGCCAGGAAGCTTCCATGAACTGATAATTCTCCTGTAACTTTGCGGCTAAAAATGCTTCCTTGTCGTAGACGCGATCCGGACCCAGCCAAGTCTTTACATCAGCACCCCAGGTGTGCTCTGTAAAGAGGTTAGTCTTGTCAAAGTACTGATCCAGCGCAGCCATCACTTTATCGCTTTTCATCCCGGGGTTTTCCAGCACTTCCCTGGCGTACAGCCCCTGGAGCCTCTTGATTTTTTCTCTTTCTTCACGTACCAAGGCTGCTTCATGGGGATACGATCCTACACCGTGAATCCAGGTATCGGCAAGATCCTTACTGATAACCGGAAGATCATCCAGGCCGCACTTTATAAGTTCGTGATAAAAGTCATCCATGGTGCCGCACACCACTTCAGCATCAGGGTATTTTTCACGGACTCTCTGGACCATGTCCTTGATAACAGAGGCTGATTGGGGACCGCAATTGTCATGGGTATGCATCAAAGCCATCCAGACTGGATAGTTCCAGTCCGGCGGCGGAAGCAAAGAAGTCCCGTATCCTTCTTTGCTGTACATGGTTAACACCTGCTCGCCGCTGGGCGAACGCCACTTGAACAGAAAAGGCACCTGCGGCGGCTGCGCGAACTCATTGCAGCCCAGGTGGAGAAACTTCACCCCTGCTCCATGCAGGATCGCAGGCAGCATTATGCTATGCCCCGGGACATCGGTCATTTTTGCGGACACGGGATAGGGCTTGTTATAAATTTGTGAGAGTTCCCGTCCGTACCGCAGCCCTTCTATGTACTCCTCGGCACTGCAAAAATCAGTGTGGGATGTGAAAGGTAGGGCATGCCAGGCAATTTGCCCGCGCTCGATGAGCAAATCCAGCTCTCTTCTCAACTCGCGGCTGCAGTTTTCCCTCGTGATCTTGAGGGGCCACGCGGACATAGTCCAGACATATTGCTGTTTTCCCATGTGCTGCGTTGCTTTACAGGTGGCTATCACTTCCTCAAGCATCGAATTGGAGTACTGCTCGATTACATTCGAAGCCAGATCTGTAAAGCCAATATCAAAATGTGTCTTAAATACCAGAATTACTTTTTTAACCATAGGGATCGCTTGTCTCCTCGCATCTGTCGCATGTTGTCAGCCGCATAGTCTGCACAGCAAAAGTATTTCCAGGCCAACGCCCAGCAGCCGAAGGCCTGGAAAGAGAAATTTCTCCTGTTTCTAAGCAGAAGTGGTCTTCGTTAGAACTTTTCTATTCTTAACCTGTAGATCCAGCTGCTCCAGCAAACCAATGAGTTCTCTTGGTTCCGCCACCACATAATCGGGCATTTCCTCTTCAGATTCCGGAATCATCACATACCTTGGACTGTAGCTCATCAAAATCGAGGTGATACCCATGCGATTGGCGCCTACAATGTCTCGCTTCAAATTGTTCCCGATCATCACAATGCGATCTTTGTCATCATCAGTCAATCCCAGCTGCTCCATGGCATAGCGGAACATTATTGAAGCGGGCTTTTCCTGTTTGAGCTCGCCTGAGATTGCCTTTGCAGAGAAGCAGTAATCCAAACCGTTTTGCTGATAGATATTGTCAAAGGAAGTCTTTGTACCGTCGGCAACAAGTGCGATGGTATACCCGCTTTCATACAAAGTGATCAATGTCTCACGGGCACCTTCAATCATTTCCGCAGAAAGTACGGTGCCGTCCGCATCCTTTACTTCCTTTGATTCGTCGATCAGCGTATCTCCGCTGTCAATAAACACTACCAGCTCTCGCTTCATAATTTCTCCATCCCCTATCTAGCTGCACTGTCTACTGCGTCACAATGCCTTCTAATTTTAGGTCCTTTACTCTATGACAGGCCACAAAGTGCCCCGGCTGCTCTTCGACAAACTTCACCTCTTCAGTTCTGCAAACATCTATGCAATATCTGCACCTTGTGTGGAAAAAACATCCCGTTGGCGGATTCGCAGGATCAGGCATTTCGCCAGTCAAGGGGATCCTCTCCGTCACTACCGTTGGATCCGCTATCAATACAGATGATAAAAGGGCTTCTGTATAGGGATGCAGAGGCTGTTTGAACAGTTGATCGGTAGTGGCGAACTCCGCCATTTTCCCTAAATACATGACGCCCACCCGATCAGAGATATACTCCACAGCCGACAAGTCATGGCTGATGAACAGATAAGTAAAACCCAGTTCTGCCTGCAGATCCTTCAACAGATTAATCACCTGGGCCTGGACAGATACATCAAGGGCCGATACCGCCTCATCACAGACTATGACCCGGGGATTAAGCACCAGAGCCCTGGCGATGCCTATTCTTTGCCTTTGCCCGCCGGAAAAGGCATGGGGATACCGCTTTAAGTAGCTGGTGTTAAGGCCCACCTTGGCGGCGGCCTCCTTTACCCTTGCTTCTAATTCGCTTCGTGTCAGCTTGAAATTGGCCCGCAGAGGTTCGGATATAATATCAAAAACTGTCATGCGGGGATCCAATGACGAAAATGGATCCTGGAAGATCATCTGGATATCCTTGCGGATGGATTTCATTGTTTTTTTGTCTAAGCTGTGCAGGTCGTACTCTGTTCCATCCTCAGCTATATAGATGACTTGTCCGCCTGTGACATCTACTGCCCGCACAATGCAATGGCCAAGTGTGGTTTTTCCGCACCCGGATTCGCCGACCAGGGCCACCGTTTCGCCTCTGTTCACCTCAAAGCTGACGTTGTTTACAGCTCGGATTTTCACTTCTTTGGAGTGGAAGGTCTTGCTTACTCCCTTAACCTTTAGAATTGTTTCAGCCATAGCAGCCTCGCCCTCACATAATATTCTGGTTCACAACTGCTGGGAAATCCAGAGTGCAGGCCACCCAATGTCCTGCTTCAACCTCACGCAATGGAGGCTCTTCTTTGGTGCACTTTTCCGCGTCACGATATGTGCAGCGGTCATAAAAGCTGCAGCGCTTCTCCAAGTTCATAGCCAGAGGCACTGTGCCTTCGATGGAAAACAACCGCTCTTTCCCGCTGCCAATCTTGTGGACAGAGCCTAACAGTCCCTTGGTGTATGGGTGTAATGGGTTCTTAAAAATGTCCAGGACGGTTCCCGTCTCAACGATTCTGCCCAGATACATTACGGCGACGCGATCACACATTTTAGCCACGGTACCAAGATCATGTGTAACATATAAAATCGCCATCTTATGTTCCTTCTGCAGCCTCTTCATCAGATCCAGGATCTGTGCTTGAATGGTAACATCCAGCGCTGTGGTGGGCTCATCGGCAATCAGCAGTTTTGGATTGCAGACCAGAGCCATGGCAATTAAAGCCCGCTGCAGCATACCTCCGGAAAACTCATGGGGATATTGAGAATATCTCTCTTCAGGATTGGAGATGCCTACTTCACGCATGGCGTTGATGGCCAACTCCTTAGCCTTCTTTTTATCCTTGGTGATGTGGAGGCGGATTGGTTCGGCGATCTGCGATCCGATCTTGAATAATGGAGAAAAGGAACTCATGGGCTCCTGAAAGACCATGGAAGCCATCTTGCCCCGAATGCCCCTGATCTTTGCGCCTCTGGGGTTCAGCTCCAGAAGATTAATCCACTCGCCGTCGACATTAAAGTCGATTCTCCCGGTCGTGACACACTTCTTGTCGTTAATTCCGAGAATGGCCTTGCTTGTAAGGCTCTTCCCGCAACCTGATTCACCAACTAGGCCAAGGGTCTCATTTTCGCGAATACTAAGGCTTACACCCCGCACCGGCGTTAAGATTCCCTCATCCAGCTTAATCCTAATGTTCAAATCATCTATCTTGACTATCGTCTCTCCCATGGGGCACCTCACTTATATGGGTCAGCAGCATCACGCAAACCGTCACCCAGGAAATTAAAGGCCAGCACCGATATCCCAACAAACAGCACGGGTATCAGCTTCCACGGATGGTTGGCAATATTGCTGACACTTTGGGTTTCCTGCAGCAGCACACCCCAGCTTGTGGCAGGCGCGCGCATTCCTAGACCGAGAAAACTCATTGCGGTCTCGCCCAAGATCATGTTGGGAATCCCCAGGGTCAGATTGACAATTAGATAGCTCATAAACCCTGGCACTAGATGCTTGATGATAATTTTGAAGTCCGAAACGCCGGCTAATCTTGCCGCCAGCACAAAGTCTTCCTCGCGTAAGGACAAGAACCGGCTTCTAACGGTTCTGGCAAGCCTCGGCCAGCTCAACAGCGACATGATGATGGTAATAGCTATAAAAACCTGTGTTACAGATATCCCAGGCGGAATAGCCGCCGACAACGCCATCCAGAGGGGCAAAGTAGGAAACGAAGACAGCACCTCGATAATCCGCTGGATGACGGTATCGACAATACCGCCGTAATATCCTGAGATACCGCCAATAATGACTGCTAACACAAAGGAAATGGCGGTGCCCAAAAGCGGCACTGTCAGCGAAACCTGACTTCCGATCAGTATCCGGGAAAACAAATCACGGCCCAGTTGGTCAGCACCAAAGAGCATCACCCGGACATCGTCTTTCCCCGGCTGCAGATTAGAGTTGTCGACGCCAAACAAATGCACATTGCTCTCAATGAGGCCTAGAATCTTATAAGGCGAGCCCTTGACAAAGAACCGGATTGGGTAGGGCGTCTCTGTGTTTTCAACAAATACCTTGGTCCAAAACTCGTCATAGGCTATCTCGTAGGGATAAACAAAGGGACCGATAAATTCTCCTTCGTGCACAAAACGAATTTTGCTTGGGGGCGCATTGGAGTAACTCCCGGAGAAATCCCCCAAACCGTAAGGTGCCAGGAAACCGGCAAAGATCGCTCCGGTGTACAAAATCGCCAAGATAATAAAGCTTATCAGGGCCAGCCTGTGTTTGATCAGCTTGCGCCACATGAGGCTCCATTGAGATGCGGTATAATACTTTTCCTGCCGCGCCCTCTCTTTGTCTGGATTCGTTTTTCTAATACTCCGTTTCATGTGCCCTAGACTCATTACTTAATCTCCTCTAACAGTTTTATCCTAGGATCTAATGCCGCCAGCAGCAGATCGGAAATCAAAGTGCCAATCACCACAAGCGTAGCTGAAATGAGCAGTATACCGCCAGACAAATATACATCCTGCGTTTGCAGGGCTTTCAGAAGAATAGGCCCTTGTGTGGGGAGCATCAGAACAATAGCTGTAATGGTTGAACCATTAAACACGCCGGCGATCATGCCGCCCAACCCGCTGACGATTGGGTTTAAAATCGCCCTCATTTGATACTTGAAGGTAATGGTTCTTTCGCTGGTACCTTTGGCTCTAATGCAAAGCACATAGGGCTTTTCTTGTTCGTCAAGCATTTGGGCGCGGATGCGGCGGATCAAGCCGCAAGCTTCATTCAAGCTAATAACGGTGATGGGGATAATTAATCTTTTCAGAAACTCCAGCAAGGACGCCCAGTCCGTAATGCCCCCATCGATGAATAAGCCCATAATGGGCCGGCCAGTCCACTTAAAGGATAGATACATTAATAAAATTGCCAGGAGAAAATTGGGGACTGCCATGCCGACGAATCCAAGGAAAGTAAAGAGATAGTCCCCGAGGGAGTACTGGTTCTTCGCAGAGTAAATCGCGATAGGTATTGCAACTATATACGTGACCCCTAAAGTAAGAAAAGAGACCATCAGGGTTGCCCCCAATGTTTCTTTTATCTTAACTAACACACCTTGGTTGTAGTAGAAGGAAATCCCCCAGTTGCCAGTCAGGATACCCTTAAGCCAGTCAAAGTACTGAACCAGAAAGGGCCGATCCATGCGGTACATTGCCTTTAGATTGGCAATATCCTGTTCAGTTACGGTCTCACCCTGTGCTACCATGTCGGTGACCATAGAGTCCACAAAATCGCCAGGCGGCAGCTGGATTATGAAAAATACAACAAAGGAAATCATGAGCAGTGTCAAAAAGGCCATACCGATCCGCTTTATTATATAAATCATGTTATCCATGTTTTTGCACCACCAACCTAACCTGTTGTTATTGTGTTTGCAGTGGGCTGCCGAATTTTCTCGACAGCCCACTGTGCTGATCTTGGAATTCTACTTAGCGAGATACCATTGCTCAGGACGCATCATGCTGGCAAACCGGTACTCATCCGCCCAAACCAAACCCGGCGGGAAGTTCATAACATTATTGTTGACAAGCCAGTACCGAGCCGGTGGTGCCAGAAAACCGATGATCCAGATGTTCTTGTGGTGGAGCTCATAGATTTTTGCCACATTTTCGGCTACGATAGCATCCCTGTTGGGTCCAGCGGCGACCTTGATGGCGTCGTAGGCATCAATCAGTGCCAGAACGTCTCCTGTAGGTTCAACACCGCCGTTTGCAGTCGATCTTCCATCTGCATACCACTTGCCGTAGGCACTGTACCAAGCTGCAAAGTTACGCATCGGCACAACCTGATCCGGGCGAATTGCGGGTGAAACCATGCTTATCCCTTCAAACTTGGCTTCTACATCGTTGGTGAGAATCGTCCTGCCAACCTCTGGGTCAACCTTGTCGAGAATTCTCACACCGATTTTCTCATAGAAGCCCTTGAGCAACGTGATCCAGTCGCCTTTCAGTGAAGGCTGCTGAACCGAAATGACGATTTCCAGGTCTCGATCGGTACCCTTCATTTTCCGGAACGTACCAGGTTTGCGATCCCAAGGCTCAGTGAGCTCATCCAGGAGTGCATTTGCCCTGTCCACATCGTACTCGATCCACTTGGTCAGCCACTCTGGGTTATGCCCCAGGGTACCGGCTGCAGGTCCTGCCTGCTGCGGAGAAGATTGTCCGTTCATTAGGGTATTGTTCATCAGGTTTCTGTCAACTGCGATGGACAGTGCTTCTCTAAAGCGAATATCCTGGAACAGAGCACGTTTATCCAAGTCTTTAACAGTTTGGTTGAGAGCTAAGCCATAGCCTCCTTGCCAGTCCAGAGAAACCCAGGGTACAACCTTGTGTGTACCTTGCGTTGCACGCACCACAGTTGAATAGTCGGCAAAATCGATCTCTGAAACGTCAAATTCGCCGGCAGCCTGCTTTAATGTCCTCTGTTCAGCTTCATTGACGATGATAACCTTAATGCTGTCTAAATACGGCAATTGACGTCCTTCACTGTCAACCTTCCAGAAATATGGGTTGCGGACCAGCTCATATACTTCACCGACTTGATTCCAGTTGTCCTTTACAGCGATGAAGCTGCGGAGCTGCGGAACAATGGCATAGTCCCAATGATAGTATCCGATCGCGTTGCCCATGGTACTGTAGTTATCCCATTGTCTGTTGAAATCGCGATTGGCATTTGCCAAGGCCTCTTCTTCGGTAATCAGAGGGAAGGTTGGATCATCGGCAACGCCGTCCTTGCGGGCCACATAGTTGACATAAAAGTGTTTCGGCAGAAACATCCACTTGTTATCAACTGCTACAGCCTCTGGGAAGTTTGGTTTGGGAGCTGCAAATGTTACAGTAATCGTATAGTCGTCAATCTTCTCAAACTCTGCCCAATAGGTCTTCCCGTCCTTGATGGTTTGGTAGCAGTTGTATGCCCTGGTTGTAAAGGGCGTATGATAACCTTCTGCATCTACCGGAACGGGAGTCCGGTCTGGATTCAGCGCAGGCGTTGACATGTGATCGTAGTAGAAAATAACATCGTCTGCAGTAAAGGGATGACCGTCCGACCATTTCATCCCTTCACGAAGTTCAATGGTCCATACCGTTCCATCTTCGTTGGAATAGAAGGCCTTAGCTACGTTGGGTTCTACCTCGCCGGAACCGTCCTGCTTAAAGCGGAACATGCTCTGTTCGACATATGGTCCCCAACTCCAGCGGCCAGAGTCCCGACTAGTGATGGTAACACTTCCGCCATACTCTCCTAAGGACATAATATCCGGTTCAACCATCACATCACTTGCTACCGGTATGCGTTCCTCCAGCGGGGGCAGTTCCCCTTTGGCTACGAGTTCCGCAAGCATGGGAGCTTCTTTAGTACTTCCTTCGACGCTATGGGTCCAGCCGACAAGAACTGTTAACATAAGTAATGACACAAGCACTAACGACCCAAACTTACTCCGTTTCTTCCACTTCTCCATCATTCATCCTCCATCCTCTTTGTCTTGGCCTGCCGAACGAATTAAGCATATTTTATACAACGCACAAAACATACTTATCGTTGGACATATCGTATCATGAACTTTACACGTTGTAAAGAGTTATATAAGAATTAGCGGTCTGTAATGAGACTTTTTTACAACTTCATGCCCTTTATGTCCTTCTACAGCACCTTTCAGCCCCTCGACAGTAAGTGTTTACTCCAGGCTCCCGACTTCGGCATCTGGTGCGAACAGCTGATTTTCAGCCAAACTCCCTTCCGGCTGCTCTTTTGGGTAATCATGAGCAAGCTTTGGAGAAAATTATACTTTATTATCAACAGCAGGATTGCACTTTTCCCCAAAAGACATTATGATATTATTCAGAGGAAGTTTAATAAATGATAGAAATGAGGTGAGGAACTATGGCGAAGCAGGACTTTCTTTACTTACAGGTTTATAATGACTTAAAAAGAAAAATAGACGAAGGTGTTTACAGACCGGGGGAAAAATTGCCTCGTGACAGAGATCTGAAAGAAAAATATGACGTTAGTATGATCACTGTTAGGAGAGCTCTAGAGATTTTGAAGAAAGAAGAAAAAGTGCAGCGAGTCCCAGGGGTTGGCACCTTTGTTGCAGACATTCATGACTCTGACACTGAACAGACACTGGCAGACTCCCAAGTCAGAAGAAAAATCGGGGTCGTAATGGAGCATGTATCAAGCTCTTACGGCCTGGATTTTCTCTATAAAGTTGATCAGCTGGCTGAAGAAAAGGGCTATAAGACGATTATTCGATTTTCTTATTATGATCGGACAAAAGAAGACAAGGAGATCGATTTTCTCATAGAGACCAACGTCGACGGTCTCATTGTCATGCCTTGCCACGGAGTTTACTATAATCCGAAAATACTGAAGCTGATCTTAGAAGGTTTTCCCATTGTAGTTATCGACAAAAAGCTCGATGGAATCCCGGTTCCATCGGTGCGGACAGATAACAGGCGGGCAACCAAAGACTTAGTAAAGCACTTATGGCAACAGGGATGCAGAAACTTGGGGTTTGTGTCTGCGCAGGTTGTCGGGACTTCATCCTTGCAGGACCGCAGAGACGGGTTTTACGAAGCGATCAATGATTATGGCCTGAGAAGTGTCTCTGAGTGCACACTGAACTTCGATGAAACGGTATATGATACCCCGCCCAATGAACATAATGTAAACATGGTTGCGGATTATCTGGTAAAACACAAGGGCAGCATTGACGGTATCGTCTGCGCGGAGTACAGCCTGATGCCGGCGATTTTGGAGGCCTCGCGCCGCACAGCTTCCGGTGTAGGCCAAGAGATAAAGATCTGCTGTGTAGATGGATTGGCTGGGCTGCCTTATGCCCACATGAAGCAAAACGAGATCGAAATGGCAGAACAGACAATTGCCCTGCTGCTGGCGCAGATTAATAAAACGAATCTGCATAATGATATTATGATTCCAGCCATCTTCGTTCCGGCTCAGTTAAACTAGACAAGGTCAGTGCCATGCATGGCACTGCCGAAAAGGAAACCACCGTCAATGCCGGTGGTTTCCTGCTTTTTGCTGTCCTTACTCAACTATTAGCATGCTATTTGAACTTTGGCAGCCAGTCACCGTGGGCCTCAATCAAATCATCACACAAAGAGATGATTTCATCGATAGATAACTCAGAGGAGGTATGCGGATCCAGCAGTGCTGCTTGGTATACATAGTCTTTCTTGAGGGTCACAGCAGCCTCAATCGTTAACAGCTGCACATTAATCTGCGTCATGTTCAGGGCAGCCAGCTGAATTGGCAGTTGGCCTACATAGGTTGGGCTGATGCCGGAACTGTCTACCAAACAAGGTACTTCTACAACCGCGTCGCTGGGCAGATTAGTGATTAAGCCGGTGTTCAGGACATTACCGCCAATTTTATAAGGGACATCGGTTTCCATGGCCTCCATGATGTATGATCCATACTCTTCACTGCGCTCATGGCTCAGGTCGCGATTGTTGACCAAGTCTTCCCGCATGTGATTCCATTCCTCTATCTGCCTGACGCATCGCCTTGGATATTCATCCAGGGGAATATTGAAGCGTTCGATCAGTTCCGGATACTTGCTTTTAATAAAGTATGGCAGGTACTCCGCATTGTGCTCGCTAGATTCCGTCACATAGTAGCCGAAGTGCTTCATGATCTCGTAGCGCACCATATCATTATGAGGAGCAGGGCGTTTGAAGGCTCGCTCCTTAATCTCAGGATAGAGATCCACTCCGTTTCTCCTCACGTCGAGCAGCCAAGCCATGTGATTGATACCGGCAATATGGTAGCGAACGTTATCCGCGGGCATCCCTAGATCTCTGAGAAGATCCTTCGCGCAACCTTGAACACTATGGCACAGTCCCACCGTCTTGACGCCGGTATAGCGCAGCATGGCGCCGGTCAAAATAGCCATGGGATTTGTGTAGTTCAGGAACCAGGCGTCGGGACAGACTTCTTCCATATCTTTGGCGAAGTCAAACAGCACCGGAATTGTACGCAACGCCCTAAAGATGCCGCCAATGCCTAACGTATCCGCGATAGTCTGCCGGAGACCATACTTTTTAGGCACCTCAAAGTCGATTACAGTACTGGGCTCATATCCTCCGACCTGGATGGCATTGATGACATAGTCCGACCCGGCCAGAGCCTTGCGGCGATCGGTGTAAGCCACTATTTTACCGTAATTACCTGTATTGTTGTTAATATTGTTCAGCATAACCTCAGAGTCACGCAGGCGCTCAGGGTCAATGTCATAAAGTGCAAACTCAGCCTCGCGCAAAGCTGGACTCAGCAAACAGTCGCCAAGGATACTCTTGGCAAACACTGTACTGCCTGCTCCTAAAAATGTGATTTTCAACATACACTCTCCTCCTCTTCTTATTGCTGGCTCTACAGAGTATGGCTTTTCGTATTTCCACTCCTTCGGCCGATATCCTCCAATCCATGGAACTAATCATAGCAACACTTTTTGTATTTCACTCCGCTGCCGCAGGGGCAAGGATCGTTGCGCGACACATCCCAGGTGGCTTTGAGCAGTTCTCCGAGCTGCTTTTGGGCATGGACGGCAAATTGCCCCTGTTTAAGAGCCGCGGCAAGGATTTCCATGAAAGGCCGGACATAGGTGAAGAACTGCTTGCGCCCTTCACACAGCCAGTTTAAACCTGTGCCGTTTTCAGTCTCCAATCGGTTCTTTGGGCAGCCGCCATGACAAAGGTTTCGTACTGAACATTCCAGGCAGGCTGCAGGAAGCTCGGTCTTTTTGCGCCGAAAAGCCTGCTGCACATCGCTGTTTAACATGCTGGACAAGTCCGAGCTCATAATATTGCCGAGAAAATAATCTCGAGAGACAAAATGGTCACAGGAATACAGATCGCCGTTGTGTTCCAGGATCAACTGATTTCCGCACTCTTCACTGAGCACACAAAGGCCCGAGCCCATCCCTGCGACACCCCTGAGCGCTTCTTCAAAGTCCTGAACAAACACATCGCCAAGACCGTCCTGTACCCACTCATTAAAAACGGTGACTAAGAAACTACCATAGAGGGAGCCGGTGACACTGCGCGCGCTGACGGCGCCTTGATCTCCCTTCTCCACAAGGGGAATAAACTGTACATACTCTGCCCCCAGCTCGCGAAAGAATCGGTACATCTGCTTTGGATACTCCGCATTGACCCTGCTGACCACACACAGAATGTTGACATCCACGTTGTACTCCCTCAGAAGAGAAAAGGCCTCAAGGACGCGGGTCCAAGTCCCCCTGCCTGCTGAATCCTTGCGGTATTGGTCGTGAAAGTTCTGCGGTCCGTCTAGGCTTAGGCCCACTAAGAACTGCTCTTGTCTGAAAAACTCCGCCCAAGCGCGGTTCAGCAGGGTTCCATTAGTCTGAATGGCGTTTGTAAAACGCCGGCCAGCAGGAATATGCCTTTTTTGCAGTTCGACCGCGGTTTGAAAAAACTCCAGGCCTCTTAATGTGGGTTCGCCCCCTTGCCAAACAAAAGGAACTTCAGGACCAGGCTGGCTCACAATATATGTCTTGATAAAGCGTTCCAAGACGGCGTCATCCATCCTGAAGCTGCCTGTCCCTCCATACAGTTCAGCCTTGTGCAGATAAAAACAGTAATCACAGCTGAGATTGCAGCTGGGCCCAACGGGTTTTGCCATGATGTTGAAAGGTCGCTTCATGACCTCTGCCCTCCCCTCGGCCATGTCCTCGGCAGAGGACTTAGTTGACACGCTTCCGAATGACATGAAACTTCACCTTGTCATAACGGAAGTATTCGCGGCCTAGAAAAACGGGCTTATCCTGATTGTCATAATACAGCTCGTCCAAGAGTAAGACCGCTTCAGCACCTG